>CAZCHB010000034.1:1703-5457 GCA_964498235.1 uncultured Planctomycetales bacterium | reverse complement strand
CCCGGATCATTAAATGGAACAACATTTGATTTAGTTGTTTGGGCGGCGTCATTACTGCTCAGCACATCTATCCATTGTTGACGTACTCTTACGTCCGATAAATTTTTGAAAACCAGCTTGTAACTTTTGTCTTTATTCGCAGCTGACCAATCCTCTTTTTCATATTGCAACTCTTTAAATTTAAACAGCCCTTTATCAAGCTTGCTTCGGCTGACAGCAGTTGCTTCTAGATTACTGCCTTCTACTTGAACAGAACCATCGGTAGAACGCCTCATAAACTCGAATTCGCTTCTTAAACTCCCATTCTTTTCAATCAGTGGCGACTCAAAACTAATCGTATCAATATCCTTTAATCCCAATTCTTCCCAATGTGATAAAACATTGATTAAATTTAATCTAACATCCTGAATAATTAATTGTAATTTCTTTGCTCTTATTGAAACATCCTCTTCGGCAATGCTCTTATTAGCTTCTACATTTAAACCTTTCAAATCCTTTTCAATATGTAATCCTAAATTACCTTTTCCCTCACGGTGAAGCAGGGAATATCGCCCGTAAGGGGATACGTCAAACGCTTTGATCAAATAAGGTTTTATATAGGAAATAAGTACTGCCAATGAAATTGCCGCACCAAATGCCATATTGATACCGCTAAAATCAGACACTTGATCGATGCCATATTTGACAGCAAGAAACACAGGAATACCCGCTACTGCCCCTGTGACATTGCGTATAAGAGCGCTTTTTAAATATGTATTACTAAATCGTGTTGCTGAAGAAATTATTGCCATATCGGATTGATTCATCCAAGCACCATCAAAGAGATAATCACCATACCATTCCATATACACCTTAACCGAACGCACCCACGCATCTTTTGCCAAATCAGGATTATCATACCTCTTCCATGAAAAAGGCATCCCTTCTATACGCGTAGCCTCACGAGATAATCCTATGCCATTAATGCCGTATTGTAAAAAACTTCCATTTCTTATATCACCAGCAAAGCGGCCAACAATTCCTTTCTCAAATTCTACTTCATCAATAGCTTGAGGCGCCTCTAACTTATCCCCTATTTCATTGAGTATTTCTCTAGCTAATTTTCTAGCCAATGCAAAGGAGCCAATGTAAACGGTATATATTTTTCCATCATCAATCTCCCCTCCTGATAAAAATTTATGTCGATACCCTTGAGAAATTAGAAACCTGCTAACGTCACCGACATTTGTTGGGGCAACATTTAAATGCAATTTCCATCCAATATTCATATCTTCAAACATATAATCTGTTTTACGTTCCTCTAGGGACAACTCTTTCTTTGGCCAGAATTCATATTCACCATTATTGTATTGCAAAATGCCTTTACGTGCTCCGATAACAAAATTCTTAACCTCTCTTTTCAACACGCCTGGATCAATTACTGTATTTAGAAAGATAAACAAAGCGTCACCATATTCTTTACTACTTGGTAAATAATTTATCCTTGTCTTCTTTTTGACAGTTCTTTCCAAAAAAACAGAATACGACATATTGGCAGAAACAAGAGGATTCAAAATGGGAGTTGGTTTAAAACCATCTGTCCGATATTTAGGATGATTCTCCGGTAATTGTGCCCTATCAGTAGACATTGCTTGATTAGCATCTGTACCATTAAGACGGACAGCCACCATTAGCTTATCACCCTTATCAGTAACCATAGCCTGATTGCTCGTCACATTGAACGCCGCACGGCCGAGGCCAGACTGTACGGTCGTCATGGCCATATTAAACCCGCCGCTAAAATATTTACGCGGGATCATTTGTCCACTGACTGGATCTGGTTCTTCTTTGATTAAGTTGTACGCGCCTTTTTTGAAGGCTTGGAGGTAATTGCGGAAGATGGCTTCAACATCGTTAAGGGATTTACCTGTGGCGCTTTCAGTATCAACGCTCTCCTGCTTGGCCACCGGCTTGGGCCCGCCTGCCGGCGAGGCAGGGACACGATCCCGACTTCCAACCAGGATGTCGGGATCATGTCCCCGGGTTGACGGAGGTTGGATGACACTAGTCGTATATTCCGTTCCTTTAATCTTATTCTTATCAGCATAAACTTGATTAATGATGCTATCTTTAATCTTCTTTTTGTACCATGTGGCGAGAATCAATGAATTGTAGACTTGGCGGAGTTGGGCGAAGTTTTTACCTTCATTAACTTCTTTGGTGAGTTCGAGAAGAATAATTTGGCGAATTATATCTGAGACATTTCCATTTGGCGTAAGGTTTGTTCCCTGGGGTGCTTTCACATTCAGCGCTCTCTTGCTTGGCAACCGGCCAGGGGACACGACTAAAGTCATGTCCCCTGGTCGGCCACCGTTATTAGCCACTGCTAAATAATCTTCTTCGAGCATGACTTCTAATTTTGATTCAACAACGTATGCCGTCCCCGCTTTTGCGTTCTCGTAGACAACTGCTTTCTCAGGAATAATCCATACTTTATTAAAATTGCCGATATTAACGGACGTACCCGTCTTTCCTTTGGCTTTTAAATAAACTTCTCCCCAGAACTTCTTGCCTATCTCTCCTTCAGGATGCGTTAGGCTGGCAGTGATTTGTTTGAGCAGATAGTCTTGGGCTAATAAATCACGGCCCATTTCAGTTTGGCCGAAGGCGTCAGGAACGATGCGGTCTTTTTCATAAGGTGATAAGTTAACCCAGAGGTCACGCTCTGGAATGGTTAAACTTGCTAGAAAATATTTAATTAGCTTATTGGCTTCTTGCTTTAATTGTCCCTTTGTCATGCCCGAGCGCTTTTGTCGGGCATCTAGGTCATTGCGGTGTTCTAGGTCCCCGACTAAAACATTCGGGGACGACAATTGATCTCCCAGATCCAACACAAAATCAAATTTAAATGGATTATCGGGATGAACCTTGATACCTTTTAAGATTGGCAAATCGGCTGGCGCGCTTTTTTTCAACATGGCTCCAGGCTTTGTCTAATATAATTGTTCAGCAGCAAAAACAGGAAACGGCATCAGGGCTACAGCCACAGAAAGATACACCAATAGTAATAATTTAAATGGGGCCTTCATAGTTAAAGTATTGAATATATATACTAGGAAAACAAGGGGTTATGATGATTTTTGAGGAAACGCTTCCCAAGGTTAACTATTATTGGGAAATCGTTTTGAGCCTAACACGCATGCCTATAGGCCAAAGAAATGAAGAACTGATCCTTCTTTTATGTTATATTTCTGGGCTAAGCCCGCGTTAATTTCTAAAACATAGACCGCCTCAGAAAGAGGCTTATATGAAGGACAATTATTGGGCGTGCAAGGAGTAAAGTTTTCTTTGATACCGACAACACGGCCGTTCTGATCTAGCCAGATAATATCTAAATCAAATTTCATTTCCTTCATCCAGAAACCATGTCTAGCGGGCGCATCAAAGACAAACAACATCCCTTGATGATCTTTTAATTTCTCACGCCCAGATAAACCACGCGCGCGGGTTTCATTCGTCTGCACGATTTCTACGTCAAAGCAAACCTTATCGATGCATGCCTTTGGTTTTACCACGCAAGCCATCAATAGGCACAACGCTGACAACAATAAAAGATTTTTCATTGGCTTATCTCTGCTCACCCGTGATGTTTAAAAAATCCCTGAACTCAGCCCCACCCTTAGCCTCCGCATCCGCCCTTGCCATGCGCTGCGGGATATAAGGATGTGTTCGCCAATAATTCATTGGCCTGGGGGGCATTTTCTGCTGATACTCT
>CAZCHB010000034.1:0-1693 GCA_964498235.1 uncultured Planctomycetales bacterium | reverse complement strand
ACCTAACATCAAACGCATTTGCAGGGGATCGTAGCCCGCCAACCGTAAATATTTAACCCCTAATTTATCCGCTTCAAATTCATCGTCGCGGGAATTAGCAAAAAATAACGAAGACGCGGTCAAACTGACTCCTGCGGCTAATGCACCGTTACCTGAGGCAATGGCCCCTGCTTCCAAGATTGTCGCGCCATATGCCCCTTGCAAGCGTTTGATTGAATGCTTTGCGGTGATATGGGCAACCTCATGCGCAATGACCGACGCTAATTGGTCATCATTAGCCACGCGGTCAATCAATCCTTTATAAATAAAAATATACCCGCCGGGCAAACTAAAGGCATTGACTTCATCTTCATCAATAACACGGATCGTGTACACCAAATCACGGCGGTCACACACAGCGGCGATCCTGCCTAATATCTTCTCTACCCGCTCATTAATATCAACCTCAGTATTGATCTTTTCTTTTTTCTCAACCTGAAGGGAAACCGATGCGCCTAATGACTTTTCTTTATCATCATCATACATCAGCGTTTCTTGGCGGTTAGTGGCAGGATTAAATTCAGTGGCACAGCCGCAAAAGAAAACTATTACTCCAGCAAAGACCAGTATCCTGTTCAACATCTTCATAACACCTCAACGCCGAACTTCCTTAACATCTTGACAAGTTTAGCCAATGGCAAGCCAACCACATTAAAATAACAACCTTCAATGCGAGGAATGAACATGGCCCCGCGGCCTTCAATATCAAAACCGCCCGCCTTATCTAACGGCGATACTAATTGATGATAGGTATCAATTGATTTATCAGTTAACGTCGTCATATAAACCTTGGTTTTCTCATAATCAACCATGGTTTGGCCGGTCCTTGCATCTATCACCGCGACGCCGGAGTAAACCCAATGCGGCTTTGCCATCAGCTCCTTAAGGTTTTTCTTGGCTTCTTTTAAATCTTTGGGCTTTAAAATAAGGCGCTTCTTCGAGGAGAACACAACTGTATCAGAACCGATCACCAAGGCATCTTTCTCATGCTGGGCCGCATCCTGCGCCTTAATTAAGGCATTATGCTTGACTAAACAAGCCACTCCTTTAGTGATCTTGGTAATTTCTTGGGCTTTGCTCGGCTTAACCGAAAATGGAAAACCCAGGATTTCCATTATCTTACGCCGTTGCGGCGAGGCTGAGGCAAGCACTAAATTTCTCATTTCAGAAATTCACTGATGGTAAAAATAGGCTCAAGAGGGACATTATATTTAGCCAAGGCTTCACGGGCCCCTTCGCCTCTATCAATAATACAAATTGCTTTCTTAATCCTGATATTCATTTTCTGCAGGACTTCTATTGATTCAACAAAAGCTTTTCCCGTTGTGGCGACATCATCAATGATCACCACCGCATCGCCTTCTTTCAATAACGGCCCTTCCACCTGCTGCTGTTTGCCATGCGCTTTGGGGGTTTTGCGGATAATGAAAGTATTAATGGGACGTCCATCCTGATAGCTAAGACTGCCAATGGCGCCAACCATTGGATCTGCCCCCAGCGTCGGACCTCCGATGGCATCGAGCGTATCCCCCTTAATCATATCCAACATCACCTTCGCGGTTAAATACGCACCGGCTGGGCTTAAGGTCACTAAACGCGCATCTAAATAAAAATCACTCTCTTTTCCTGATGACAAGATAAATTTTCCCCGAAA
>CAZCHB010000033.1:0-13903 GCA_964498235.1 uncultured Planctomycetales bacterium | reverse complement strand
ATTAAAAAAACTATGAATGTACCCTTAGCGTTAAATGTAAAAGCCGAACTGATAAAAATCAAAATAAGAAAAGGCTGTTTAAATAAATCCGTTAACCCATAGGAAATGCCATTTTCGATCGCGCCTACATCATTTGTAATACGCGACATTAATTCACCTGTCCGCTTTTTACTAAAATAGTCCAAGGACAAGGTTTGTATGCGCTCAAAAAGGCGGAATCGGACATCTCTCATGACCGACTGGGCAATATCATTCATCACTAAATCAGAACAAAACTGCACCACCTGCTTAATGATAAAGATACCCAGAAAACCAAGGGGCACCATCCAAAATAAGGTATGCGCGTCTGTATTATTCAGCACATTGACCCAATCTTGCAGGAAATCAGGAACTTTGTTGGGTAGGACTATTTTCTTATCATTAAAAATACGGTCAATCATGGGCAACATGAAAGACAGCTGGACACCTTCAAAAACCGAAGCCAGCAAAAGCAAAAAAACACCCGTCGAAAAAAGAGTGCCGTGCCCTTTCAGAAATTTTAGCATTTTTAAATAATTTTTCATGGTGAGAGCGTAATTTACCATGGGGTTTGACATTTTACAAGGCCTTTGTTACTATCCTCTCCATGCACAAAATCAATATCGGCCTCATCGGAACAGGATTCCTTGGGTCACGCCATTTAAAGACCCTGCACAGCTTACGAAACAAGGCCAATATCATCGCTATCTGTGATCATAACGCAGATCACGCCAAGGCCTTAGCGCGGCAATACCATGTCCCCTACGTCACTGATTATAAAGAATTATTAGGCAAGGTTGATGCTGTCAGTATCTGCACCCCCACCATCACGCACGCTGAAATCGCCCAATATTTCTTAAGCCATTCTGTCCATACATTTGTTGAAAAACCAATTACTTTTTCATTGGATGAGGCTGATCTATTAATCAAATTAGCCAAGGAAAACAATTGTAAATTGCAAGTAGGTCATGTGGAACGATTTAATTCCGCCTTCGTCGCAGTTGAACCGCTGATGCAAAACCCTTTATTCATTGAATGCGATCGGCTCAATTTATTCCCTAACCGTTCTCTGGATATCGGCGTGGTGATGGACTTAATGATACACGATATCGACATCATCCTTGGGTTGGTTAAGTCCCCTATTAAAGATATCCAAGCCGTCGGTATTAATGTATTGACCGACAAAGACGATATTGCCAATGTCCGCCTGACCTTTGCCAATGGCTGTGTCTGTAATATCACCGCCAGCCGTGTCTCAAGTGAGGTCACCCGTAAAATCCGCATCTTTACCAAACAAGCCTATATCTCCCTCAATTACGCGAAACAAGAAGCTGTGATGTATACGCGCGATGAAAAAGGCATTCACCGTAAAGGCCTTCCCATTGAAAAAGATGAACCGCTTAAAAAAGAACTAGAGCATTTCCTAGACTGCGTGCGCGAAAACAAACAACCTATCGTTTCAGGAATTGAGGCGCGTGAAGCCTTGAAAGTTGCTCTGGACATCAATCAGAAAATATGCGAACACCGCAAAAACGTACTTTAATCGTGGCTGGTGAAGCCTCCGGTGATATGCGCGCCGCTGGACTGGTTAAAGCTGTGCTTAAACAGGATCCTTCAATTTCTTTCGTAGGAGTCGGCGGTCAATTCATGCGTGAGGCCGGCGTTGACATCCTGGCTGATATCAACCAGCTAGGCGTCGTCGGCATTTGGGATGTCCTAAAACATCTTCCCGTCATTAAAAAAACATTTGACCTTATCTTGAATTATGCTGACACGAACGTTATTGATGCCGCCATCCTTGTTGACTATCCCGGATTTAATTTAAAACTGGCCGCGGCCTTGAAAAAACGCGGCATCAAGGTCATTTATTACGTTTCACCTCAAGTCTGGGCATGGAAGGAAGGACGCATAAAGACAATCAAAACAATTGTTGACCGGATGATGGTTTTATTCCCCTTTGAAGTCGAGATCTATGCCAAATACGGCATGAAAGTCGACTATGTAGGACATCCTCTGCTGGATGAAGTCAAGATCACTGAACCACCTTCAAGCCTTAAAGCCTCGCTTGGCATCAAACCGCAGGAACAAAGCATCGGCCTTATGCCAGGATCACGTATAAAGGAAATACAGCGGCATTTACCCGTCATGCTGGAGGCCGCTAAAATCCTGATGAAAAATAATTCTAACCGCCGTTTCATTGTCCTGCGCGCCCAGACAATTTCAAAAGAAATGCTCAATAATGAAATCAATAAAAGCGGCGTACCTGCCATTATTTACGAAGGCCAGACCTATAACGGTATCGGCGCCATGGACGCGGCCATCATTGCCTCAGGAACCGCCACCCTTGAAGCCGGTCTGTTACTGCGGCCCATGGTCATCATGTACAAGACCGCAGCGCTGACGTACTGGCTGGCTAAGCGCTTCATCAAAATTCCTTATATTGGCTTAGTCAATGTAGTTGCCGGCAAAAAGATCGTCGAGGAATACATCCAAGATGATGCCAGCGCCAAAAATCTGGCTGAGGCAATCGAAAAAATATTTACCAATCCAAATACCTACGGGCAAATGACTAATAATTTAGCTGAGGTCAAGCGATTGCTAGGTAACGCAGGCGCCAACGGACGGGCGGCGGGGATTGTGCTTCAAGAACTAAGAAAATAATTAAAGATCCTTCGCTAACGGAATTTTATTTTGCGCGTAAACATGGCTGAAACTAAAGATTGCCTCTAAATGATGATGCTTAAGGCAGGCCATGTGGGCACAGTCCATAAAGCTCACATTCTTTGATTATTGTTTCTTAAAAAACTCAATAACCTCTGCTTCTATAACCTCATTTACAAATAACATCTCAATGTTACCTGACTTTATTTGACTTATAAAATCTAAAGCTGTCTCTCGACCTAAATACCTAGCTAATACATTAACCGCTTCAGCAAATGCGTAATTTGAAGTAAGAAAATACACCTTTTTCTTCAACAACTCCTGAAATAGCCCTACCGCTTTATGATGTTTTGTATCATTTTCTTTTACCCACGCGACAAATACATCCGCATCAATAAAGATCTTTTTTATTGAATACTTTTTATGCTATCCATAAAGATATTTATCTAGGTTCTGTGATAAATCACGCGGTCCACCCCTAGCCTTCATTGCAATTAAACCTTTAATTGCCTTTACACCAGAAGATTCTTCAGAATGCTCTTTTTTTAAGCTCCCTCAATAAAAAGACGGATAATTTCAGCCATTGATTTCTTGCGCTCCTTGGCCCTTTGGGATAAAAGTTTATGAACAATTTCGGGAATATAAATTTGCGTACGAACCATACACAACCCTCCTTTAGTGTAGAGTATACATCAGCTGTAGATGTATGCCAAGAATAACGCAAATCCTAGTCATTGACCCCTAAAAACATCTTTATATCATTCATCGGTTCAATATTGATAATGCCCGGCATCAACCCCGGCGCATTTTGCAGACGTTGGCGCATGGCTTTATCGATATTAAATTGCAGCGGAGCCGCATTTGTATCTGCGGGGTCTTTTTTGGCTTCTAGATTTAAGCTAATTGGATTAAAGTCGATCCCGCCTTTTGATACCATGGCATTACTATTGTCAGCTTCCAATTGATATTTTCTTAAAACTCCTGACCAAATTCTTTCATATATACCCGTTAAATCTCCTTCATTAGCTTTTAATGCAAAATTATACTTACTTGTTTCTAATACTTCCTGCCATGGATTATCCGCCCTATTTTTAAAACCTTCCTCACTTCTTTTTGCCAATAATTTTATTTTAACTAAAGCCTTTATCTTTCCATTAAACAGCCAATTAAAAATTGACCTTTTTTGGATTGCATCTTTTATTGAATTTATTCTAGATCCAAACTTATACGGTGATATGTACCCATCATTCTCCCACTGTTCACTGCTTATATTTAATACACCTTTGACCATAGAAATTATTTGAGATCTTTTGCCTAATAACTCTTTTCTATTCAGGGCCTCTAACAAACTAGATTCCATCATGCTTTCTACAGATACCCTGCCCCATTTTGCCTCAAGGATATTTCTTGACACATCAGCTTCTAATGTTCCCGGCCAAATTACATGCATAGTCGGATCTAATGCAAGCGTTAACGCCCAGAGATGATCTTTATCAACTAAATCTGGATTCTCAATTAACAATAAGACAAACCTAGATAAGACACCTTCACTATTGTGATCACCAAAAAAGACATCATTATCTACAAATACTTTTTTACCATTAGATAATGTCTCGGCATGTAAACTAGCTAACCGCATATGCATGACCAACGATGTCACTAAAATCCACAAACTCGAGATTCGTTCTGATACAGGTGCTTCTTCTAACATCATATAAAACCATGCAAATCTTGATTTCATCTGTTCTGCAGTCCCGCCTTCTCCTGAAATGATAATTGCAATCAAGTCAAAAACAGAGCCCAATCTATCTTGCAATTTTTTTTCTTTCCACAATCGTAATAACTCGACAGCAAATAAAGAAACTTCTCTTTGTTTATTATCATTGCCAATAATAAACTGATCTACGGAAATTTTATTGATCATCCCCTTCCATTCAGCAAATAGACCTTCGTCCTCAAGATTTGAATACCTCGAAATGCCATCAAAGTATTGAATCATTCTTCTTACACTATCTTCTACTAGCATTGCTAAACTTACATCATCACTAAGATCATCATTGCTAATACCTACTGAACCCTTGAAAACAGGCCTTAAATTACGAAATACATTTTTCATTTTAAAAATACCTAAAGCTTTCTTATCATATCTCTTTATTCTGTTTGATATCAATACTTCATGCAAATAGTTAACATGCTGAACTCTTGCAAAACTGGTCGGAGTTCTTAATCCGAGACGATTATAATTAATCATCAAATTAAGCGTAGGATTACCGTTCTTCATTGTTGAAATAAATTCAGGGCGTATTCCCATTAACTTCTCAAAAGGGCTTTTTAATGCTTTAAACCCATTTTCATCGTAATCTAAGTGCCCTTGAGAGCCTATTTCGCCTGCTATATACAGCAAAGCAAGGGCTGGGTGAATACCAAAAGTCTCTAAAAAAGTCTCGTTAATTTCTTGCTCGGCACCAAAAGCTCCTTGGATCATATTTATCCGTAAATTGTCCCCTTCACTATCAAGCCCTATCCTTATAAATGTTCCATCCAACGGATTATACCCATTCTTCTCAACACCTAAGGATATACTTAAACCATTTGTACTTTCCACTAAACCATATTCTATTCCAATAAAATATTTTGTACCTTGAATTGGCGCTTTCAATACAACCTTATTTCTTATGAAATCTTCTGAAGAAATCTTCGTCATACGTTCTATATTCTTCTGTGCCAAAATAAGCTTAGTGTTGACGTCCAAATCTGGCGCAAGAATATAACCAAAGGCCTTTCTAAGATTTGGATACTTTTGTGTGCTTTCAATAAAGACTGTAAAAAATGACATCAGATCTTGACCAGAAGCATCTTTAATTGTGATATTGCTTTGCCTCATCCACTTTAAAACCCCCATTAACTTTTCTTTAGAAATCCCCCATTTATTTTGAAGAAGCAAGACCCAGCCCTCAGCAAGCTCCCTTGAACCATTGGCAATTAGGGTGTTGATGTTATATAAAAATCTCTGAAATAAACCCGCCTCCGGCATTACATCTTTAGCCTGTAACCATTCTACAAGATTTGTCTGATCATCATCTAAACGCCAACCTTTTAAAAGTTTTAAGTTCGGGGTTGATCCAAGCAAACGCTTAACCTCCTCTGCCAATGAATTCATTGCAGGACTAGAACTTATATTCAATCTAGTTTTTACCTCACCTAGAAATTCTTGCAACTGACGATAAAATTCATCCACAGAGCTTGTTTGGAAACCGCTAACCTTAAACGCATTATCTAGTGTTTCGGAGATGAAAAATCTTCCAGAATAATTTAACCTTAATAAGTTTCTCAATATGCCCTGAATCTCCTTCTCAGACATATAAAACAATTCAGCCTTAGGAATTATCACCCATAAAGAATGTTCCTTCTTTTCAACCCTTACATCCTCTGACAAATCCGTAAAATCAAAACCTAAATGTCCTTGGGAAAGAATATTTACAAATTTATCAACAATTTGTTCGCGCAATTTGTTTTTTATTACCCCAATCACGGGAGATAATCTTTCTCTAAAGAGCCTCTGAACAGCCAATTCTTCCTGCCCAACTGCGTTTCTAATTTTCAATCTAACTTCTTCTACGTACTCATCTATGCTTATCTTTAAACCCCCACTACTATCTTTATCATCTATGCTTTCCACCAAATAATCTTTAAAAATATCTTTTAAGATCATAACCAATAATTTTGAACCCGCTTTAACTGAAAAATTAAATATTTTATCTTGTGTATAAGATGCGCCAATCTTAGGCCCTTGCTTAATTGCCTCTAATAAAATGAACTGATCATTAATTGATAACTGTATCGGCCAATTTCTTAGAACTTTTGCCGAAAAATCATCATTCATTGCCGGATCACTCTTGGCAACCGCTAGTTCTACTTCTACCCTCATCGCCCCATCCGCATTCAATTGAGCAGGACTGACACGCTGGAGTGTCGTCATGGCCTGATTCATGTTCATCGACGTAAAAGATGCTCCGCCGGAGAAGTATTTTCTGGGGATCATTTGCTGAGTTATAGGATCTTGCTCTTCTTTAATGTAATTATAGGCGCCTTTTTTGAAGGATTGGAGGTATTGGGCGTAAATGTTTTCAACATCGTTAAAGGGTTTACCTGGGGCGCTCTCACCTTCAAGGCTCTCTTGCTTGGCAACGGGCATGGGCCCGCCTGCCGGCGAGGCAGGGTCACGATCCCGACTTCCAACCAGGATGTCGGGATCATGTCCCCGGGTTGGCTTAGGTGTTATGACACTCGTTAGATACTCAGTGCCTTTGATTTTATTTTTATTGGCATAGACTTGGGTTAGGATGCTGTCCTTAATTTTTTTCTTGTACCATGTAGCTAGAATGAGTGAATTATAGACTTGGCGCAATTGGGCGAAGTTTCTTCCTTCGTTGATTTCTTTGGTTAATTCTGGGATGACAATCTCACGAATAACCTGCGAGGCTACATGGGCGGGTCCTGCCGCTGCGGTATCCCGTTGGTGCCTGCCTGCCGGCAGGCAGGCTCGTTCATTAGCTTGACAAGTACGGCCCTCCTTCGCGTCACCCGCACGCATATTCTTATCTAATGCTAAATAGTCAGCTTCGAGCATCACCTTTAATCTTGATTCAACAACATATACTGTTCCTGCTTTGGCATTCTCGTAGACAACTGCTTTCTCAGGGACAATCCAGACTTTGTTGAAAAGATTGACTGATGTAAGGAACAGTCGCGACCGTTCCTTACCTAGCTTCTTGGTTTCTTGATATACCTTCTTCCAAAAATCTTTGCCTACTTGACTATCAGGATGCATTAGGCTTGCGGTAATTTGTTTAAGCAAATAATCCTGGGCTAAAAGATCGCGGCCCATTTCGGTTTGGCCGAAGGCATCGGGAACGATGCGGTCTTTTTCAAAGGGTGACAGATTAACCCAAAGGTCTTTTTCGGGGACGGTTAGGGCGGCTAGAAAATATTTTATCAATTTATTAGCCTCACTCTTCTGATGTTCTTGCTTCGCAGCGGCAGGACCCATTGCACTTATTACATCTGACCCTTGGCCTAACACAAATTCAAATTTAAAGGGATTCTCAGGATGGACCTTGATGCCTTTTAAAATAGATGGATTAAACGCGGGGCTTAAATGGATCATTGCTCCCGGAGTTGGCAAACGTAGCTCTTGTGCCTGTACAGGGACTATTAGACAATTAAACAGAAACGTCATACAAATAACGTAAATAAAAGGGGACTTCTTCATATATAAAGTATGTACTATAGACGCTATAAATTCAAGCGATTGGAAGGCAGATCAAGGAAGCGTTTTCTTGATATTGCTTGCTTAACTTTTCTAAAACAGCAACGATTGATTCTAATTTAGCTAAATCATTACCCATCTGGGCGCCTTCAAGTTTACTTCCGGAAAAACGGGCTAAATCAGATATTTCTAGAATATTATTAATCATAGCTTTTGTCTCAACTGGTATCTTATCCTGCACAATCGATTTATCAGCTAAATAATTATTAAGTGTTTTAGAAAGTATCCCATAGAATTCTTGAACTTGCCCTGCATTAAAATACCCCTGCGCTTGGACTATCCCCGCCTTAGCTTTTTTGTACGCATTCACCTTGCGTGCAAAAGCGCTGTCATTCATTAAGCGTTGACGGTAACGGCTCCATAAAAATATCAGCGCAGCGATAATACTAATCCCCAATAAGATCAACCAACACAAAGGCGTATTTAAAAAAGCAACAACGGCTTTAATCGGCTCAACAATATATTTCTGGATATAATCAATTTGAGCCACATGAATTGAGCTTTGCGGTAGATTTGTAAAACCAATTGCTTTAAATTCCTGATCTTTTAGCGGAGCCAGGACATTGACCAAAAAAGGCCCTTGGATTACGGTCTTATAGGATCCCGCCGCGGCATCAAAATAATTGAAACTTAACGCTGGAACTTCCATGATTTTTTCAGAAGTCGGCACGATCACCTGTTCTAATAACCGTGCATCAGCCTCATCTTTAATTTGCGGCTCATACGTCTTAAATAGCGGATCATTGATCTGAGGGAACTGGACTAATTTCAGGTTCGCATTCCCGCTTATCTTCATCCGCAGTGTCAAAGGGTCGCCCACCTTGACCTGCAAGGGACTGACACCCGCCTCAAACTTTAATTCACCCACCGCGCCGCTGAAATTTTCTGGTTTCCCATCTGAAGGTACGTCCATGACATTAACCTTCATCGCTTCCGCCGTCACCGTAGCAGGGCGCTCTTGATAGGCATTAAAGAAACGATTAAATAAATCATCATCAAAGATACCGGATGATTGTTTATCCTGGGCCTTATACACCAAACTAACCTGTATAGTCACCGGACCAATGGTCAATTCGCCTGACTTGCTGGGATATAAATTGAACCGGAAATCAACCACGTCATATTTGGTTCCGTTTAATACCTGTGAATATTGCTGGGGCTGTGCCGGACTATCAACAGTAAAACCATTTTTTTCAAATTGAGGAAACTGAACATTACGCACCGGCAATTGATTAACGAATAATTTAATAGATAGAGGAATTTTCTGCCCCAAATACACATGGCCTTTGGGGGTTGAAACCACCATAAAAATCCTATCTTTCACATTCTCCGAAGCTTGGGCATTACCTGCGGCGGCTTCAACAACCTCTAATTCAATGGGCTTTGTCGTATAATCATTACCGTCGATCTTAAAGGTAATAACCGGAATCTGCACACGGCCGGTCTTGGTGGGAATAAGGCTGTAAGCAAAAGACTTTTCACTGGAGTACGCCCCATTAATGATTGAAATACGGGTTGATTCACCGCCAACCGGCTGAATATCAAGACCGTCAATCTTAGGAATCAACAATGCGGAACGATCAATATCTTTTGCACCCGCGATGGTTAAAGTTAATTGAACAGGCTCATTTAAAGAGATTTTATTTGAAGACACCGTTGCCTCAATGGAAACAGCAGCGGCATAGGCTGAAAAAGAGATTACGGTAAAAATAAGAAATAAAGCAATTTTACTAATCATACTATCCCTCGATCCTTGCAGAACTTTTTTCAACATCGTTTACTCTCTTATGTTATGCACATTACTGCCTTCAAATGCATTAGATTGCATGATGGATAAACCTTACCAATCTCTCTCCACAGGTTTTTCATCCACTTCTTTTGGAATAAAATTCAATAAACCTTGAGGCTCCTCGTTGCGTTGGTATTCTTCCAATATAGCCTTAGCTTCTTTTTTGCTTAATTCTTCTGCTGAAGAAGCTTTATCCAATTCTTTTTTCTCTTGAGCTTTCTTCTCTTCTTTGCCTTGTTTATCATTAGATTCTTTGCTGTCTACGCCGTCTTGCTTTTCATTCTTATCTTCTTGAGGCTGATTTTGATCCTTATCTTCTTTTTTACTGCTTTGGTCAGACTTACCTGACTGATCTTTCATATCCTGCTTATCTTGTTTGTCTTGCTGTTGTTTATTCTTCTCTTGCCGCTTTTCCTGCTCTTCTTTTTTATTTCTCAGTTCTTCTAATTTATTTTTAACATAATCAAAATTATACTGCGCATCCTTGTCTTTTAGGTCAAGATTTATGGCCTGTTGGTAATTTGACAACGATTGGTTCAAATCTTCAATAGCCGCGTCAATATTACTCTTCTCTTTCCCGATCCCCCGCTTGTACAGCGTATTACCTAAATTATAGAATGACGCTGTTTTAATTTCTTTTGAATTAAGAGATCGCTGCAAATACTTAGCCGCTTCATCGTATTGGCCGTCCTTATACAGCGCGGTTCCTAAATTATAGTCAATAATAGGCGATTCCTTACTCGATGCTAACGCTTTTTTATATAAGGTCAATGCCTCATCATACTTTTGTTTTTTATACAATTGATTTGCTTTATTAACCTCTGCATTTGACGCGATCGCGCCTGTACTGATAAAACAACAACATAATATAATCAGAAATTTCATTGCTCTTTTCCTGATGGTAAAAATGTTTCAACAACCAGCAATAACAGCGCGAGGGCTAAAAACCACTGGAAACGTTCAAAATATTTCTTTTCCATTTTATTCTCGATCTCATGTTTTTCAATCGCAGACAATTGCTTTTCATACAAATAATCTAACCCGAACTGGGCGCCGCTGGAACGCACATATGCCCCGCTTGTTGTATACGCAATCTGCTGTAATAAATTCTCATTAAGACGTGATTTAATGTAATTACCGTCAGCATCTTTTAAAAATTGCTTCTTGCCCCCATCTGTGGAAACCTGAACTAGATCACCCTCAGCTGTACCAATGCCGACCGTATAAATACGCACACTTTTTTCTTTTGCTTTATGAGCCGCCTTTAGTACATTACCTTCCTGATCTTCTCCATCCGTGACTAAAACAACGGTTTTATGCACCTGACCCTTGTCGCCATACCCCTTAATTGCTTCTTCAATGGCGTTCGATAAGTTTGTGCCGCCGCGAGGAATAGAATCAACTGTTAAATCATTTAAACTTAACAAAAAACCGTTGTAGTCTATTGTCAACGGGCAAACTAAAAAAGCCTGACCGGCAAAGGCAATCAGCCCTACACGGTCACCCTTAAGTTTTTTTACTAAATCCTTGATAGCAAGCTTGGTGCGTTCCAGCCGATTGGGCGCCACATCCTTAGTCAACATACTTTTTGAAACATCAACAGCAATTAAGATATCCAAACCTTGCCGCTTGACTTCCTGCAATTCATAACCCCACTGCGGTCGAGCTAGGGCAACGATAGCCAAAACATAAAATACTGTGATTAAAGAAGCCTTGATCCTTGCCTGCCCCAAGGCAGATTGGCGGGCCTGCGGGTTAATTAGCTTTAATTGGATAAATCTCGCCGTAATCTTTTCTCTGCGCTGATATAAAAGATGCAGTGCTCCTGCAATAATGGGAGTCAGCCATAACCAATGTAATAAGGATGGATTCTGAAAATTCATGGTATTTTCAAGAAAACAGTATTTATTAATATAAGCTCTGTAAAGAGTAAAACTAAGGCTATGATGACCAATATTGGAAATAATTCCTGATATTGCTTATACCCTATCTGTTCAATCTTTGTCTTTTCCAGACGGTCAATTTCTTTATACACCTCACGCAAAGCCTCAGTATCAACGGCCCGGAAAAACCGTGCGTTGGTTAACTGCGCGATGTTAGACAAGGTCTCTTCATCCAAATCACTTTGAACATTTTGATAAAGTTTATTGCCGAAAAGATCACTAACAGGATACGGCACAAGACCCTTGGTGCCGGCCCCGATAGTGTAGACTTTAACCCCCATCCCCTTAGCCGTATTTGCCGCGGTGACAGGATCAACATTTCCAGCATTATTTATGCCATCCGTCAATAGAATCACGACTTTTGATTTGGCTTTACTGTCCTTAAACCGAGACAAACTGCTCATCAATCCTGAGCCGATCGCCGTCCCATCTTCAATAATCCCAAGGCGCATCCTTTCTAAATTAGACAAGACCCACGTGTGGTCTGTGGTCAACGGGCAAATGGTATATGCCCGTCCCGCAAAACCTACCAGAGAAATTTGGTCAGACTTTCGGCCTTCAATAAATTCTGCAACGACTTTTTTTATAATATCAAAACGATTAACCCTTTTCCCATTGACTTTGAAATCCTCCGCGGCCATGCTCCCAGAACAGTCTAGAGCAAGCACAATATCAATTCCGTTCGTTGATACCTTACTTTCTTCCAAAACCTTTCTGGGGCCAGCTAAAGCAACACACACAAGAAGGACAGCTGCTACCCTTAAGGCAAAAGAAACAAAATTGAATCTTGTTTTCCACGTGGGAGCAATATCTTTTAGCACCGTTAATGATGAAAACTGAAACGATGAGTTCTTCTGGCGTCTATAAAAAAACCACATCAGCCCCAACACGATTGGGATCAGGATTAACAAATACGGTGATCTAAATTCCATCGCGTGTTTCCATTATTAATTTTTTAGCCAGTTCAAAATTCGCCATGGCCTCATTAGGAGTCGGCTCATGTTTCGCAAACTTGACTAAATCACACCCATTTAAAAACTCCTTAAGTGATTGCTTGTGATCGGGCTTCAACTGCGCTGAAAGGCGCACAAATAACAAAAATTCTTCCGTCGTCATTTCAGGTGCGCGGATATTAAAACGGTCTTCCAGGTAATGCCTGACAATATCTGATAAATTTGAATAAAACGGCTTGTACATCCTTTGTTGCGGATAATTCTTCTGACGCAGCGCCTCTAAACGTTCTAGAGCAGTCTCCCATGAGGGGCACAAAACAACAATAGGCGCAGAGGCTGGCTTAATCTGACGGCGGTGCCAAACGGCATAGATAAGCCCCGCAATGACAGCGGCACCAATAAGCAAAATCAAGAGCCACCAAAAATCAACAGGCATGTCAATCGGCGGTTTTACATCCCTAATGTCGTCCATATAATTCTCTTATCTTCTTCCACGACGCGCCGCAAAGAAACTAATTAACGCTTTCGAATACGGCTGGTCAGTGTACACATCAATATGGTCAACGCCGCTTTGGCGGAACAAACGATTACGCCCATCACATCTTGCCAAGGCGCTGGCCTGATAATGGCGCCTCAGCGCCGCATTACCGGTGTCCACGAGCTTTCGTTCTCCTGTCTCGGCATCCCTTAATTCAATCAAACCACAATTAGGCAGAAGAAATTCTCTAGGGTCATTAAGCGTGATAGCAATAATATCGTGGTACTTATTTGCAATGCGCATTGATTTCTTAAACTTCTCTGATTGATCATCAAAGAAATCAGAAATAATAAAGGTCACGCTCTTGCGTTTTGCTACCTTCGTTAAATACTCAAGGGCACCATTAATATTGGTACCTTTTCCCTTTGGTTTAAAATAAAGCACTTCGCGGATAACCCGCAAAACGTGACTTTTGCCCTTGCGCGGCGGGATATACAATTCAATTTGATCCGTAAAGATTAACAAACCCACCTTATCATTATTACGAATGGCTGAAAACGCCAGAACTGCGGCAATCTCAGCCGCCAGAGTATTTTTTTGTTCTTTGACGGTCCCAAAATGGGTCGAGGCGGACGCATCGACTAAGACCATCACCGTCAATTCTCGTTCCTCGATGTACTTCTTAACATGGGCCAAACCTGTGCGCGCTGTCACGTTCCAATCAATAGCGCG
>CAZCHB010000032.1:0-13983 GCA_964498235.1 uncultured Planctomycetales bacterium | reverse complement strand
CGGTTCTTCTCATACGGGCTTAGGTTGACCCAGAGGTCTTTTTCGGGGACGGTTAAGGCGGCTAGGAAATATTTGATTAATTTATTGGCTTCTTGTTTTAATTCTTCATCTGTCATGCCCGAGTGCTTTTGTCGGGCATCTAGTTCACTGACATATTCTTTGCTGTGTCCTAGGTCCCCGATTAGAACATTCGGGGACGACAATGTTTTAGTCTCACTCGCAAATAAACCTTTATCTCCACGGTCTAAAATAAATTCAAATTTAAACGGATCAGATGGATTGACCTTAATGCCTTTTAATATCGGAGGATTATAAGCAGGGCTTAGAGGGACCATTGCTCCTGCCTTGGGCAACATGAGATTATCAGCCCGCAGGACAGGGATAAAAGACAATAAAAATGCCCCTAAGGTGACTATAATGATTAACTTTCTTTTCATAACGAAAGTATAGACTATAGAATCCACAGGGGCAAATTGCTTAAGCTGTTAACCACTCAGGACGGCCAAGCGGTTGATGTTCGGATAATTGGGCATCATCTTTCTTAGGCAGATCATGCTTTAATCCTAATAACAAGGGCAAATCAACCTTTGTTTGCACACCAATGATGGTTGGAACCAAGCCCCCTTCAATGCGCACATTCTTTAAATCCCATGGCGCCTGTGTCTTCATAGCCTTGTCAGCATCGATCTTAAGATTAATGTTCTTGGCTTGAAGGTCGATACCGCCCTTCATAGCCGCATCCGTTGCCTTCGACGATAACTTTTGATTCACCCTTTCTCTTAATGCAGGGCCAAAATATTCATGAAACAGTGTCCATTCAGCGGTGCTTAAATCTGCTGAACTAGGCGCAGATGGCAAGCCGACGCCAATAACAAATTCTTCAATACCATTCGGCGCTTCTGGTGATCTCCATCGCACCTGTCCTGTTTGCACCCTAAAACCTTTATTCTTAAACCTGTCAGCACTATCAATAATTTCACTAATCAACTGTGAAATAGCACGAACATCATTCATGTCATTCTTACCGCGGAACAAGACCATAGTTCTAACCCCATTAATGCCTACAAATTGGGGCTGGTACTTGCTGGCACCAAGATTCTTTTGTACGGCGCGCAGGATTTCTGATATTTGTGCTTCATCACTCACAACAACTTTCAAATAAACTGTCAAAATCTTTATGATTTGGTTCTTATCTTTCAAACCATAGCTATTTAATTGGTCAATGGTATCAGCATACTCGCGTCCCAATGCAAAATCCCTTAAGACCCTATCAACACCCATGACATTGATCCCCTCAATACTGCTCAATAATGCATTCACTTGATTAGCGGCCTCTGTAAACTTTTGTTCTCTGTCAGGAAGATTAACATTCAAAGCTCTTCTATTCTTATCAAATACTATGATAAACTCTTCTGGCAAAGGATGTTTCTGATCGGCCAAACTTAATAAGTATTTAAAAGAATCTAGGACTTCATTCTTCCAAATCTCCGGATCGAACCCAAAAATACTTTTTAAATCATCCTGACTTACATTCAAGCCTTTAACGTTAATATCGTCAATCTGCGGCAAACGGCCAATCGGAGTATCAACATACTTCGCTTCTCCATCCGTCATTCTAAACACCCAATCAACCAAACGGACATTTTCTGAGAAACCAGGCCATAAAAACCGCCCCTTACCACCTTCCTGTTGAAACCAATTGCCCTGGAACAACAAAGGCATTTTGCCTCCTTTTTCTTCAATAATTCTTCTAACCTTAATCCAATTTAAAAAATAATCGATTTCATGCAGCGAAAAGAACGGACGCATCGCGCCAGGATCACGCATTCTAAGCCCTATCTGTCCTGCCTCCGCCGCAGTCGTTAAAGTAAACATTGTCATCATGCTGTAAAGACCTTGCTCAAAAGAATTGAGTTGCCGGATGGCTGGAATAAATCCGGGCGTTGGCACACGGCCCCCAAAAATAATGGCATCAATCTCAACACCTTTAGGATTATTAATCTCAGAAGATACGTTTGGCGCATTTGACATCTTGGTTGTCGCGCGACCGTTAGGGTGCTCCCATGGGGCCATTAAACGCTTTACGTTAATTAATTCTTCTGACGTTAATTCACTAAGCAATTTCTTAGCTTGCTTAGGATCTTTATTTAAAACTTTATCCACATCTTCTTGTGTTGGAACTCTATCCGCAATAAATCGGCCGGTCCAATCTCTCCAGCCAGCGATTTCTTGAGGCGGCTGTTTTGTTTTCCCCTTCCACCATAACTCTAATTGCCCCGCTTGTTCACCTTCTGTAATTTCTTTATATGCCATCAAGGAAAATATTGTTCCTGTATTTGGACCAATCATTTTCCATAGATTCGGATTACTTTCTTCCCCCGTATCAGAAACTACGGCAAAAATGCCATTTTCCGGATTAAAGGCCGTTAATTTACCATCTTCTGTGACGCGGAATTTCAATAAATCATCACTGACTAATTTAACTGTATATTGATCACCATATTCTTTGGCCGCTTCCGCCTTCATGGTTGCAAAATTTGTCTTTCCTTGGTTACTTGCCCCAACATAGGCGATGTACTTCTTTTTACCTGTTCTGTTATGTGTTACTTCAATCAATGCCATGTGCTCTGCCATTTTTCCAAATAAATCCTTGGCAGCAACCCATTGAGCCAAACGCAAACCTTCAAACTTCTTTCCAAATAAAACATTCCCACCATATTCAGAACCGTAAGAAATAGTCCAACCTTCTTCTTCATCAGGCATACTAACAAACCAACGGTCATCAGTGTCATCTTTCCCGCCACGCTTTAAATTGTCTAAATCACCGCTGAAATGTACTCCTTTATGGAAACGGCCTGTTGTTTCCAATGCCCGCCACGCAGGTTGACCCACACGGGCCATCGAAATGCTTTGTAATGCAACAATTAAACTATCAGTTAATTGAAAACTAGGTAAGCCAAAATTGGCCCCTTCAGGCTCCATTAAAAAAGGAATCACGTACAAGGTCTTGTCTTTTCTAGTGGAAAATGCGTTTCTGAATTTAGGCATAACATTGTTTAAAACATATTCTGTATCACGCCAATTATTATTAGCCCCTTTGTCTTTCTCATTCCTAGTCGCAACAATTGTTCGGTTAATAACACGAGCCGTATCCGCTTCATTTGGTTTAACCCACCAATTACCGTCAACGGTCTTTCTTATCTTTCCTTCAGCTAAACCTTGTTGAATCAATGCATTTTCTGAAGCAATCAAACCCGCTTGCCCTTGGGTTTCAGTCATTCCTTCAAGCCCGCCGACAATAACAATATTCTCTGCACCCATATAAATTGCTTGCTCTCTAATAAACTTTGCTGCTTCACTGCTTCTTTCTCCAACCCGTCCTAATACAGCGATGGCATTAGCCGATAATCTTGAAACTGGCGACTGTTGAATAAATGTATCCACCGTAGTCATCGCCGCATTTGCAACAAATTCTCGAAAGACTTCTATCGCGTCTCTAACTTCATTGGTTTTTTGTGAGTCAATTAGATGTATATATAAACGAGAAAACTCTACATTGGACAATCCCTTTAAATATATGATTTTATTTTCAGCTTGTTGATATCCTTCCCATAACACTTGCGGACTTTTTAAACCACCTAAATTAGCAGATAAAAGTTTATCAATCAGTAAGTTGATCGTTCTAAGTTTGCCGTAATATGCTTGCGCGTCAACACTACCAGGGATTGAAAGATCAGGCTGAGGCCGATTTAAACTATTACCTAATAGCAACACTATATTTCTTTTGATTGCGATTAATTCAGCAATGGATTTCCCTGCTAATGTTTCTTCAACCTCGCCATCTGCCAACAGCTGGTTCAAAATATCAATACTCATCGCTGAATCTGGCGCTTCAACATCTGAAGGCCGTAAATCATTTAGATTAGATTCTAATCTCTTAAGTTCTTCCAACCGGGATATAAGCTGTGTACGAAACTCAGCAAGTTTCGCATAATATATTGTCGCATCCGTGGTCACGCTAGTAATATCCCTGTTAACACTTAATTGTATTTTCTTCCCTATATAAACGTTGACATTATCAAGAAGAGCATTTAACTGCGAATATGTCTTAGCTTCTAACTGACGATCTCTATCTTGGGAATCCATTGCTAATAAACGATTAATCTCATTTAAACTCTCTGCGCCGATCGTTCGCGAAGAAGTCTTTTGATTGTTTAGAAATTCATTACCAGCTCTAGTAGATTGTAATCTTGTAACTACTAAATTTAACAAATCTTGAGCAAGCGAATATTCCCCTGCACTTACTCTCTGTGTTAACTCTGCCCATAATTCTTCTAACTGTCCTTGAGTCATTATTTCTAATTCTTCAACTTGCCCCCCTTGACCCATGATAAGTAACCGACCAACATCAACCGTTGCGGTTTGCGACATTGCCTCATCTGCAAGTGCTGCTGGCCCTCCTCGCCTTGAATCCAACGCTGTCTCTGGACGAGATAAAGCAGCTTGAATTAACCTTTGCAATGGCGCATAACTTGCAATTCTTGCTTGTTCTGCTCGCGGCATCATCGCTGTAGCGCTGGGGATTGAAGCTTGAAGCGCAGTTAATTGTTCCCGGCTTAAGACAGCAATAGCCGCTTCTTGACCTGACTCATTCATTCCCACTAATTGATCTATCGTCTCACTTGCCATCGCTTGATTACGAATTTCCAGACTTGCATTATCTTCTCGAGCTTTAACCGGCAAAAGCGTTGTTACTTCAACTTGAACCATAGCCTCATCACCCCGCGCCGTTACCGCTCGTGCATCAGCCGCTGTCATGGCTTGGCTAATACCTAACATCGCACGGTTGACACCTAGAACCCCGCCGGAAATATACTTCTTTGGAGTCACTTGTTTAGTCGCAACGTTAATGTCTTCTTTAATATAGTTATAAGCGCCTTTCTTAAAGGCCTTCAAATATTGCTGATAAATTTTCTCATTAGCCTGCTTGTCCTGAATATCAACACCCTTGGTCATGGCTTGGTCGACGTACTGCTTAGCAATAATACTGTCTTTAAGGCGCACCTTGTACCACGTCGCTAAAATCATGGTTTGGAAGATCTGGCGCAAATTAGCAAAATGGGCGCCTTCGTTGACTTCTTTCTCAAGCGCAGGGATTATTACTTCCCTAAGCATGCTTTGCGTTAGGTCGGTTCCCTGATATGCTTTCACATTCAATACATTGTTAGCTTGGCAACCTGCCTGAGGACACGTTCCTTGTTGTTCTGACTTGAACATGTTCCCTGGTTGGCCACCGTTTTTAGCCACTGCCAAATAATCTGCCTCTAACATCACCTTTAGTTTTGATTCAACAACAAAAGCCCCATTGCCGTGTTCATAAACACGGGCTTGGGAAGGCATAATCCATACCTTATTAAAGGTATTCATTGGGACATTAGCTTGCCCGTACTTTTGCTGGACTTTAGCATAAACCTTATCCCAAAACTTTTTGCCCATCGCAGATTCTGGAAAGGTTAATGAGGATGTTAATTGTTTTAAAATGTAGTCTTGGGCCAAGACATCGCGCCCTAATTCCGTATCCCCAAAAGAAGCCGGAATAACACGGTCTTTTTCGTAGGGAGACAAGTTAACCCACATGTCTTTTTCAGGAACAGTTAACGCGGCTAAGAAATATTTCACTAATTTTAACGATTCCGTCTTTAAGGCCTCACCTTTAACACCTGTATCACCGGAATCAACTAAAAAATCAAAACGAAAAGGATTTTCAGGATGGACCATCAAGCCTTTTACAGAAACAGGCATATAGGGCTTGGTTAAGCCAATCATTGTTCCAGGAGCTGGCAAAACAGCAGGCAAATTAACCGTGGCGGCAAAAAGATTGTGTTGAGAAAAAGTTGATAGGATAAAAGCCGTTAAGACAACGATGGATAAAAATTTACGGGTAGCGTTTTCTTTGGAAGATTGAAAAAATGACGTCATTGCCACGGTCTCCATGTAAAAAGTTGATAATTTTATATTGCTAAAAAATTTTTGGGAATATATAGACGTTGAAAGGATAACATATATTTTGCAGAAAGCAAATTTTTTTTAACCACGGATATAAAACATTATACATCAATGGTTTACAAACTTTTAATAAGGGAGTATGGATAGATTCCCGAGGAATGGCCATCGTTCCAAGTAATGCCAAGGGCGTAATTGCCAAGCGGGTAAATTTCTTTGGGCGCGATATCAAGAGGGATGGCGGCCGGATTAATAAGTTTTTGGCCGGTTATTTCATTGACGCACAGCGCACACATGCAATTTAAGCGCAAATCACGGTGAGCCACATCAACTTGACGGCCGTCAGCATATTTTAAATGAATCTCTCTGTCATCAAAACTGATAGCAGGCAGGGCCTCTTTACCCTTTTGTCCATCTTCAACAGCTTTCAAAACAGCCACAGCCGCCTCGCTCATATAACACTCAAGCTTTAAATGCGGAATAATCGGGATTTCAATCAATGATTTAACCCCAAAGCGCTTTTCAATAGTTTGGCTGCCACCAAAAATATAATGCTTTTGACTGCAATTATCGCAGACAAAATAGGCCATGTTCTCAACAATCCCCAGAATGGGAACACTAACTTTCTCAAACATGACAATGCCGCGCGCCACGTCTACCAAGGACAATGTCTGGCGAGTGGTAACAATCACGGCGCCGGTTAATTTAACCGACTGAGTAATGGTCAATTGGATATCGCCGGTGCCGGGGGGCATATCAATAATTAAATAATCCAGATCACCCCACGCACTCTGCAGCAATAATTGCTGGATATATCGGGTGACTATGGGCCCGCGCATCACGGCCGGCGCGTCACCCAAAAGAAAACCAAAGGACATAAGCTTCAAGCCTTCGGCCTCGATTGGTTCAAGCATTTTGAATTCATTCGTATAAACTTTAACAACAGGAAGATGAAACAGCGTCGGAATGGAAGGTCCATGAACATCAGCATCAAGCAAACCAACTTTATGCCCAGCCTTGACTAAAGCCCGGGCAATGCCGACGGCAACCGTCGATTTTCCCACTCCTCCCTTACACGAAGAAACAGCGATAATATGCTTGACCTCAGATAAACCAAACGGATTGCTCATTAAGGCTCCACAGTAATCTTATCACCGGTGATCTTTGAATTAGGGACAATGACCTTCTTTTTATCGGCTGTCCGTATAATCGTATTAAAAATCTGGATTTCCTCCACCTCGCCATGCGCGCCGCCGGCTTCAACGATATCGCCCACTTTAAATGGGTGGAACAGAATCAACAAAACCCCTGAAGCAAAATTAGATAAAGAACCCTGTAAGGCCAATCCGACAGCTAATGAAGCGGCACCGACGACAGCAATAAAAGAACTGGTTTCAACGCCTAATTTATTGAGCGCGGCAATCACCACAAAGGTCATCATCGCGTAAAACGACAAATGCTTCCCAAATGACGCCAAGGTCTTGTTCATCTTTGTCCTATTCATGGCGTTTTCAACCAGCTGGGAAACAAATCGGGCAACCATCTTCCCAATGATAAATATGGCAATGGCCGCAACAACGCTCATCCCGTATTGAAGAACGTACCCATATATCTTATCTAGCGAATCTTGCATAATCTAACCTTTCTCTAAAATAGTGTTATATTTATTACTCCAACGAAAAATGGAAACCCGTCTCATTGACAATGCCAGCAGGAAGATGTTGCTTTAATTTCTGACGGATTAACCGGTCAAGACCCGCTCCATGATCGGCATCAGACCCGCCAAACTGCATATAAGCCATATTCAGGGCAATCTTGCTGTACAGCCATTCCTTCTTTTTAATTCCCTGCACCTTTTGCTCACGGACAATATCAACATAGGTCCTGGCCATGGCCTCTTTAATCTTTAAATTTGTCTCAGGATACTTTGTTTTTCTAGCGTCTGCAAGCCATTGCGCCACTGATTTATGATCAACCTCACTAACCATGGCCTTAATATTATTTAAATGAGCTATATCCGCAGCCTCTGCGCAGGGAGCCAAAAACACAACAATTAAAAAGACAACCTTAAACATGCCAACTGCCTTTCTTTAAAAAGTAAACCAGGAATTTTGGTATTCTACCGTAAAATTTCTAAAGTACAAATTAATAAATACCGCTTGATATGCTATACTATATTTAGGGAAATTTGCTTCACATTCGTTAGGTTAATAGGTACACTTAAGGCTGTTATGTTACGTAAAAAAGATAAAAACGTCCTGATTGTCGCCTCATTCGAAGACGCATCCATCCTTCGAAAATTCACCATCCTTTTCTTAGTTGCCTCCGTTATCCCGACAGCCTTACTGTACTACATGTATACACAAAACAGCGAAGGCTACCACTCAGACCTTACTGAAACCAGTTTTACCATTGCCATTGCGCTGATGATTGTCGGTGTCCTAGCCGGATATTTCTCCATGCGTTCTCTGCTAACTAAGGTCGTCAAGATCACCCAGGAAAACAAAAAAGCCTTGGAAGGATTCTTAAGCCCTGAAACCATCAAGGAACTTAATAAAGGAAAAAATGAAATTGTCATGTTAAGCCGTTCTTTCTCAGCAGTGACTAAACAATTGGAAGAAAATATCCGCAGTCTTGAAATTGCCAAGAAAACCCTGCATTCTGTCATGGCTAAAGTAGGGCAAGGTATTTCCAACATGGAAAATATTGATACCTTCCTCCTGCTCATTGTGGAGACCATGACTAACGCACTCAGCGGAAAGGTTGGAACGCTAATCACCTTCGACGAGAAAACAAAAGAACTTATTATCAATACCGTCTACGGCACTGCCTACGACAACCAAAAACCTATCCATTTAAAACTTGAAGGCACTCCTTTCAACAAAATTATAGACGAAAAACGTCCAATGATCGTCTCCGGCGTTTTCCTAAAGAACCTAAGTAACCCTAGAATCAATACCCTGTTCGCAGAATCACTTTTATGCGCGCCGCTGATTTACGGCGACAAGGTCAGCGGGATCATCACCTTAAGCAAAGCAGATGATGCTAACGGAAATTTTTCGGAAGAAGATTCAACCTTATTATTTAATCTAGCCTCTCAAACAGCAGTCGCTTTAGAAAATTCAAAACTCAACCGCGATATTGAACGCACCTATTTCGAAACTATTTCCGCCTTGGCCTTAGCTGTTGATGCTAAAGATAAATATTCACGCGGGCACCTTGACCGCGTGGCAGATTACACTACGATGATCGGAAAGCACCTAGGGCTTGACGAAGATGATCTTAATACCCTGCGTGACGCGGCCAGACTGCATGATTTAGGAAAAATCGGCATCCCGGATGAGATCTTAAAGAAAGATGGTTCCTTGAGTGATGAAGAATGGGTCATCATGCGCCGCCATCCGGAAATCGGCGAAAGCATCATAAAGCCCGTCCATTCGCTGAACAATCTCTGCGACTTAATCCGCCACCATCATGAAAAACTTGACGGAACCGGCTATCCTGACGGATTAAAAGGCGAAGAAATATCCCCTTTAGTCCGCATCTTGACTGTCGCGGATGTCTTTGACGCGCTGACAACGGAACGTTCTTACCGCCCGCGCAAATCACGCCATGAAGCGGCCCAAATTTTGCGATCCATGAAAAACCAGCTCGACCAGGATATCGTAGAAATATTTCTAGAACGGTTAGAAACGCATACGATTTCCTAAAACGATCTCCATGAGCAACGCCCTGCGCTGGATTATCCTAATTACCCTTGGACTTGTCCTTTATGGACAAACTCTTTTTTATCCTTTTGTATTTGACGACCATATCTTCATTACCGGCAACCCCTTTATCAAACGATTTGAAAACATCCATTTATTATGGCAGAACTTCCCCATCACCCGGCTTGTCGGATTTTATTCATTCGCTTTCAATTACTGGCTTAACCAGCTTAACCCTTTTGGATATCATCTCTTTAACATTTGCGTGCATTTACTGACGACAGGATTAGTCTGGGCTGTCGCTGACACCCTATTTAGAATCACCCATCCCGGTAAATCTAACAAGCACCTCCCGTTTTTCATTGCTCTGCTTTTTCTTGTGCACCCCGGCCAGACGCAGGCAGTCACCTATATTTCACAGCGTTTTGAGTCCATGGCCGCGCTTTTCTATTTCTCAACCGTATTTTTCTATCTGCAAGCAAGGATCACAGCGCAAAAACCGCGCCAATTTATCTTATTTGCCTTAGCCTGTGCTTTTGCCGTCATTGCGCTGTTGACTAAAGAAACCGCGGTCACACTGCCGGCCATGATTTTAGCCGTTGAATACCTGCTCTGGCCAAAAAGAATTAACAAACCTATTATCCTTGCGCTTTTTTCAGGCATTTTTCTCCTGCTCTTCTTTAAATTCATCGGCACTGACCCAAGGATACTTGCTCACACACATATCTCTGAATCTCACGACGGCGATATCCTAACGCCTTCCAATTATTTTTTGACACAGCCGCGGGTATTCTTAACCTTCCTGCGCCTGCTCGTCTTCCCGGCTTACCAAAACCTCGACTATGATTTTCCGATGTCTACAGGACTGCTCTCCCCTTTCTCAACCCTTGCTGGAGTAATGCTGACCATTTTTATTATATACCTCATATTTAAACTGCATAAAACCATGCCGCTAGCCGCTTTCGGCCTTGCCTGGATGCTTATCTGTTTTTCAATCAATCTAGCGCCACGGCGCAACGTCATCTTTGAGCATAAGCTCTATCTTATTTCATTTGGTTTCTTTTTATCATTCATTACCATCCTTGCCGAGCTAATTAAAAGCAAATCATCCCTCAATAAATTGCTTGTGTGCATCGTTATTACCTTATCGGTCATTTGTTTTATCCGCAACCAGGTCTGGCGAAATGAATTAACGCTCTGGGAGGACATCGTCCAGAAATCCCCTAATAAGTCGCGGGTCAATGCTAATTTAGGGCGCGTCTATGGCTCTCTTAAGCGCTACAGAGAAGCTATCGTTTATTTAGACAAGGCCATTGCCTTGGAACCCAAGGACGATATCTCGATAATGAACCGCGGGTCGATGTATTATGAATTAGGCGATACGAAAAAAGCCCTGCAGAATTTTGACCAAGCGCTGAGCATCAACCCCTCGTACGCAAGTGTGTATGTTAACCGCGCGCTGATCTTTATGGCGGAAGGGGGAAATGAGCAATCTTTAAATGATTTAAACCGTGCGGTTGAATTGGAGCCTTTATCAACTGACGGCTATTCAGTGCGGGGAATTCTCTACGCGCGGATGAAGCAATATAAAGAAGCGCTAAATGATTTCGAGAGCGTGTTACGCATTGCCCCCTACGATCAGGATGCCTTAAACAACCGCGCAAAAATCTTATCAATTTACCAGTCGACGGGAAAATAATCTTTAAGGAATTTGCCCGACCAATGCTTATTGGTCAGTATGCCATGGAAAAATGGGTCACAAACCCGAGCGGCACCGTCGACAATATCTAACGGCGGCTGGAAATCATGGTCCTTTTGCTTGCGCAGCATAAAATTCTGCGGATCTTCGTCGGTTACCCACCCCGTGTCCACCGCGTTCATAAAAATACCGTCACCCACCAGTCCTTTTGCTGAGGTATGCGTCAACATATTAAGCGCGGCCTTGGCCATATTGGTGTGCGGATGGCGTTCGGTCTTGGTAAAGCGATGGAATTTTCCTTCCATAGCCGATACATTGACAATATGTTTTTTCCCTGTATTATCCCGCTTCATCATGGGAACAAATCTATTACACAAGACAAATGGTGCGATTGAATTAACCAATTGAAGCTCAATCATCTCCGCCGTCGGTATCTCACCAATGCAAAGCCTCCAGCTGTTCATTTCCCGCAAGTCGACCTGCTGTAAATCCGCGTCTAATCTGCCTTTGGGAAAAACTTGTTCCGATGCTAAGGTATGGTCATAGGCATAGGGAACCTGCGACAGCTTGGCAGAGGCAAATAACCCAATCCCCGGTGTCTTGCCATTCCACGTCAAGGCCAAACCCTGTTCAGATTTAAAATTTGCCTGAGCATTATCCGTGAGCTTCCTCTTACACGCTTCAAAAGGACGGAGAAGTTTTTGAACATCAGGAGCCAGTTCATCAAAGCTGCGCATTTCATTTGCCATTAGATGCGCGTAAAAACCCGGCGGACGGCGCACTGTTTGCGCGGCATTATTAATGAGGATGTCCATCCGCTCATAACGATCCTCAATATACTGGCAAAAAATCTCAACACTGGGCGTATGGCGCAAATCAAGCCCATAGATATGTAAGCGGTCCTTCCACTGCTCAAAATCTTTTTCTTTCGCGTATCGCAGGGCAGAGTCGACGGGAAAACGCGTGGTGGCAATGACCAAGGCCCCGGCACGCAGCATCATGAGCGATGCCTGATAACCGATCTTTAACCGTGATCCGGTGATCAGCGCAACCTGCCCAGCCAACGGTGCTGTCTGGAAACGCTTAGCGTAATTTAGTTCCGCACAGCTTGGGCAAAGCGCGTCATAGAAGAAATGTAATTTAGTAAATTCACTCTTACAGATATAGCAATCACGGGGATTAATTAATTCTAAAGCATTGGCTGAGGCGTGTGCACCATCGGTCACCTGCAGAGGCGCCGTAAAGACAGCGTCTTGACGGGCACTGCGGATACCGGTCGCTGCCCTGGCCCTGCGCTCATGGTTTTCAACGCGCTGTTTGCGAAGCGCAGAACGGTCCTTGTTGCGTTTATGGATCTCTTCCTTGCATGGACGGGAAATCTGTCCCGCCGCTGTCATTAAGGCAATGCGCTGTTCCAGGGAAAGATGCGCTAACTGTTCACTGTCATCAGCTAGGTTTTGCAAGGCATCAATGCAGGCTTGAATTTCAGACGTGCTTAAACGTTTCGGGGGAAGAGGTGTTGTAGGATCGTTCATATTCTTTAGGGACTACACTCTTAAGCAAATCTCCATCGTTTAAAAAAGCATAAATCTCACTGTAATCTTTAACCTGCGACAACGAGACCCGCCGCATTAAATGCCTTGGATGCAGCTGTTTAGGTGAAGTAAAACCCATTGACCCCAATATCTCGGCAAAACTTTTAACCGTGGCTTTATGGAAATTAGCCACCCGTTTATTTTTCTGGGACACGACCAGCCCATTGGTTAAATATGGATCCTGGGTAGCCACGCCCGTGGGGCAATAATTTGTATTACACGTCAAGGCCTGAATACAACCTAACGACAGCATCATTCCGCGCGAAGAATAACACAAATCCGCGCCCATGACCATATGTTTTAATATGCCAAACCCAGAATTGATCTTTCCTGAGGAGATGACTTTAACCTTATCACGCAGGGAAAAACCAACCAGATTATTATGCACAATCACTAAGCCTTCGTTTAAAGGCGAGCCCACATAATTGGAAAATTCCAACGGTGCCGCGCCTGTCCCTCCTTCACCGCCATCGACGGTAATAAAATCAGGAGTTATCCCGGTCTGATGCATCGCTTTACAAATAGCCATAAATTCCCTTGGCTTGCCGATACACAATTTAAAACCAACCGGCTTCCCGCCGCAAAGGCCGCGCAATTTAGCAATAAACTGCAATAATTCAATAGGCGTGCCAAATGCAGAATGCCCCGGGGGTGAAATCACGCTCTTGCCCATCTCCACCCCGCGGATTTCGGCAATTTCCTTAGTGACTTTTTCTGCCGGAAGAATCCCCCCATGCCCCGGCTTCGCCCCTTGGGAAATCTTTATTTCAATCATCTTAACCTGCGGTAAACTTGCTTTCTCGACAAAACGTTCTGGAGAAAACTTCCCTTCCTTAGTCCGGCATCCAAAATAACCCGTCCCAATCTGCCAAATAATATCACCGCCCTGTAAATGATACGGCGTCAACCCGCCCTCACCAGTGTTTTGGGCAAACCCCCCCATCATCGCCCCTTGGTTCAAGGCCATGACGGCATTCTT
>CAZCHB010000031.1:6975-14287 GCA_964498235.1 uncultured Planctomycetales bacterium | reverse complement strand
ACACACCCAGCCTGTGTAAACTCAAAGGCCTTTAAATGATCACGTACTTCGTCACTATTTAAACGTGCCCGCAAATAATACCCTGCTATGCCCTGAAATATGAGGGCTGCAATAATAAAAATACGGTAAAAGAACAATTCCCTCTCAGGCAAAATGGTCTCCTGAAGCTTTGGCGGCAGGTCTTTAATAAAGGGCTCTAACGGAACCGGTATGAAGCTAAAGACATAAACTAAAATAATCAAAAGCTGTAAGGCCAAAAGCATGACGATGGCCGTTACTATAAACGCATTGGTTATGGAGCTGTCCTTCATAAACCTTGATTCCTTTTTAAAGCCACTAAGTATTTCCCTTGACGGATAACACTATAATGCTGGCGCACATAACTCAACAATCTCATTAATCCTTCATTATTTTGCCAATACCTTGAGGGAACATCTTGATTTAAATAAATACGTTCCATAAATAAATACGGTGAAACAGCATTCTCCAGTTGGCTGATATATTTATCTAAATGTTTCTGGTTCATGATCTCAAAGGTTGGGAAGGTGCGCGCATGCATAGGCCTGGAAAATGACGAGTAATAATAAAATAATGGGCGCCGATTTGCCTGCATCAGCATTTCCGTCTCAAAACTGCCCAGCAAAGCCGCCGGTTGATCCGGCGGAACCAATGATTGAATCAACGCCGCATCTTCATTAAAGTTGATTTCATTTAGATAATACTGCTTCAAATCTTCCTGGGAATCAAAATTATATTCAAACCTGATATCCTCATCCTTCACGCCCAAGGAATTTAAAGGCATTTTCATATCTTCCGGGATGCCGCGCAGTTTATGGTTAAAATAAGGCCCTCCATCCGGAAGCGTCTCTGCGACCAAAGGGTCAATCAATGGGTTGCGAGAAAAATTAAAAATATTTGGGAACCCTAAAAAATGATGGTTCGTCCACAAGCAAAACGCACAAAATACTACCAAGACCGCCGATATCGCGCGCCTTAACTGTTTCCTAATCAACGACAACGCCCAATGAATCCAAAAGAAAAGCGCAAAAACAAAAGGAAGTGAACGCATATAATAATTATTCAGCGTCGACATCCCTACATAATAATGATGACAGCCAAGGCCGTAAATACAAATAATAACAACCAGCAGATTTGACACCGGAATCCTTCCTTGCGCGCATAATGTGCCGACAATAGTGATTGTCAGGATATAAACAACCGGAAACAAGAATCCAATCAACAAATCCCAAAATTGTTTATAAGGTAAACCGCCATAAAAAGGCCCATCCCTTAACCCATTGGTAAAATATTTTCCCCATTCCAGGGTATTGTGCCAATAATCTATGGTGAAAATATGCGCGCCTGCCTGCAGCCAGAATAATCCAAGGGCTGCCGCGGGCACGGCCAAGGCGCAAGCCAACGCCTCGATTATTCCCGTCGATCTTATCATCACCCTTAATAAAAGATACGCATAAAAAGCGGCTGTTAGATAAAGCCCGGTTTCCATCATGTAAAAAAGCGCGCTGGCACAGCTTAATCCTGCCAGGTAGAGGTATATCCGCTTATGTGATTTAACATGACCTAAAACACAAAACATAAAAATAATATCAAATAAAAACCTGACGGGCATGGCGCTTAAATACGTATACGGCTGAGGATATGCCAATGAATAAAACATCTGCAGCTTAATCAAGACAAAGATAGCCGCCATCGACAATAATATGTTCTTAAGCCAAACCCTTAAAAAGATATAGGACGCCAGTAAATACGCAATCGTGATATATTCTCCTAGTATCAGGATATTTAAATACGAAAATCCTCCCAAGGCCTTTGACAAAAACGCTAACACCATTGGAAGGCCCGCCCCATAACGGGAAATGACCTCAACGTTTAAGACGGCCCCAGAAACATAGGCCCATCCCGGCGCCATGACAAAATGGTCCATATGGTTAAATTGCTCACCGATAAAAATCTTAGCCAGTACCGCCAAGGGATCAGGGATATAAACCATGGCTATAATCAAGGCCATAAAAGCAAAATCCGCTGCGGTTCTTACAACAACGGCATTTTGTTGGTATGTGAATAATCCGTATACCTCTTGGGCCGCGCGGGCGATGCGCGTGTAGAAAATTTTATTTAAAACAACGGCGACTGATAACACATAAAAACAATACTGGGCTAACATGCCGCGGGGACTGTAAACAACAACCTTATACGCGGCGCTTAACAGTAAACATGTAATCCCCGTCTCAACTAGTATAAAACCTTTGCTGTATGCCTCTTCTGTAAATCTTCTTAAGCTAAAGGCACCAAGAATCACCGTTGCGATGATAAATAGCCCGTATAACCTTAAAGGCACTTGAGGGAAATAGCCGTTAACAAGAATTAATACCTGCAGGAGCGTGGCAGTGACCCAAAGCGTCCACCATAAATACTTTTGATCCCATACTTTAATACTTTTTAGAGAATTAAAACGGATAACAGGAACATGTGCAGACAGGCGGGACCAGCATACGCGGCTTAACACCGATCCGGCAAGCGCGGCGTAAAGCAAGCCCCTGGCCCACCACGGGTCGCCGTAAATAAAAATCTTGAAGGCCGCAAACAGCTGAAGCAAGACCCAGCCGCCATCCGCTAAAATCAAACGTTTTATGTTTTCTTGAAAGCCCAACGAACCCATGTGCTCCCGCCAACGGTACACACCCCAGGCAGACGCGCAAATATTGACGGCAATAAAGGCATGATAAATCTCAATTTCCCGTTCTGGCCTTAAATCATTCTTATAGGGCAAAAACAGACTCGCGGCGAGGGAGCTGGTATCAAATGGGATAAAGCTAGAGACAAGCCCCAAGATAATGACCAGCTGGATAGATTCAACCAGGACAAGGCACGCCAGCAAGACGACTCCTTTAATGTCGTCGGCGCATTTTATCATGGCGACGGCTCCTGTTTGCTGCGTTTCATCGCGACTAAGTATTTTCCGACGGCATAAGGCTCATAATGCGTACGCACATAATTAATCAAGTCAAATAATCCCGGCATGTCATAAAGGTAGGCTTGGGGCATTTCATTAGCTAAATAAATACGCTCCATGAAAACAAAAGGCGGTTTGGATGATTCTAACTGCCCGATTGTCCTTGCCAGCTGGGTGGTTGTCCACATATGGGTCACTTCAAATAAGCGCATGTACATTGGACGTGAATTAATTAAAGGGAAAATATAAAAAAATGGTTTACGTTTGGCTTGGATCAGCATTTGGATCTCAAATGAACTAATGAGCGCGACCGGTTCATCCGGTTTTGTTAAACCCGTCATTAATGCCGCGTCTTCAGCAAAGTTAAACTCCTTGCGGAAATACGCTTTTAATTCTTCATCCGTTTTAAAATCATCTTCGGTTTTCCATGCTTCCGCTTTCTCGCCCAGCGAATTAAACGGCATCTTAAACGCGTCCGGGTACTGGATAAAAAGCTGATTATAATATCCCAATTTTCCTTTTGATAATTTTGGCGCCACCATCGTATCCACCGAAGGATTTCTGGAAAAGTTAAACACATTTGGGTAAGCCAAGGTCAAATGCGTCGTCATCAACGCATAAAAACAAACGAATAAAAGAACCAAGTAGAATTTCTTTCTTGTTCCTGAGGCCAAACGGTCCGCCCATTGCTTAAACCAGAAACAACAGATAAAGATATAAGGCAGTATTCCAACGTAACAATTCGTCGGCGTGGAACGGTTGATGTAATAATGGTAAAGCATCAGCCCGTATACGCACAGCAGAGGGACAACCAAGTTCTCACGGCTGAGTTTCTTTAAATATACAAGACTGCCGGTCAATATCATCGTAAACACATAGGCCAGCGGAAACCATACCCCCATTAAGGCGACCCAAATATCTCCTTCTTTCAGAGGGTCAGATAACGGGACAGCCCCATACCAAATCATGATTTGAACATACTCCGTAACGCGCTGCCAGAATGAGATTGTCATGACACCTGAGCCCTGTGTCAAATAAAGAAAAATGAACGCCGTAAAGGGCGGGATCAACGCGGTTAAACCTAAAAAAAGCATGTCCTTGGCCTTTACATATACTAGTTCACGCGTTTCTTTTATAAAAAGAATAAACGCCAAAAACGCATAAAATACGGCAAACAAGTACGGCCCGGTATCGTTGACATAAAATAACGCAATTCCACTTAAGAAAGCAGCTATTGCTAAAAATATTCTCTTGCCCGTCCGCAGAAAAAATAGCACCATGAAGAAAAATGGAATGTCAAAAAAATACCGACAGCCCGTCGTGCTGGGGTTGGTCAAATAAATCGATGATGTTTCATTCTTAAAAGGCAGCATTTTAAACGCGATAAGGATGCCTGCAATAGCAAGCGCTGCATTGTTAAGCCACACGCGCAAAAAACCATATGCCGCAATAAAATAGACAATACAGGCAAACATGACAATGGTGTACACATTAAGATAGGAAAAGCCTCCTAGGATATTTGTGAGCGCGCTGGTAAAAACGGCGATACCAAATCCATAACGATTATTAACATCAATATTAAGTTTTGCTCCCGCATGATAGGCCCATGCCGTATTCATCAAACACGCATCCACATGATGAAACTGCTCCCCCATAAACATACGGGCGATAGCTGATTCTAAATCCGGCACATATAGAAACAAAAAGATAAAAAGCACAAACAAAACATGCGCGGCGCCTTTTATTAAAGCGCTGTTTTTCTCATCCATATAAACGGCATATGCCGCGCGCAAAAAACGTTCAATGAACGGCCATGCCAATTTATTGATAACCGCTAAAAGCATTAAGAAATGAAACGCATGCTGTGCCAGCCGCGGTTCATAATGGTAAACTTGAATCTTGAATTGAGCCGCTAGGATAAAAAATGTAATCAGGGCTTCAACACCGGTAAAAAGCCCCATCCGGCTGATTGATCCTGACGGCAAGTACCTGAAAAAAACAGCCGAAGCTCCTGCCCCCGCGATTGCCCCTGCCAAGCCCGCCGCAAAATAAGCCTGGGTCCCAAACGCGGCTGTCAACAGCACGATAACACAGGCATTTTTATGACGGGACCAATCCAGATTAGGCAGACGCAGGAAACCACCGGCATTCTTAAAACGACCATTGGCCCATTCCAAGCAGTGATGAAATTCCGGCCAGAATATTTTAAAACCATAGGCTAAGGCCGTAATCCCATACAAGGCATAGCTTGCTGGCATTGGATTAGGGTCAAGCCAAACACGGGTTACGCAGTAACACTGCACGAGAACCAACACAGCGCTCACCGCAGACCACTGCCGCCACCGGCTAACCCAATATTCCTCATGCAGCGTGCGGCGGAAAATCAAAACCAGTCCTGCCTGAATGACAACAGCCATGACAATAAAAGCCCTGTATAAAAACATTTCACGTTCCGGAAGAAGGCCCTTTAAATGCAAAGGAAAGAATGTCAACGCCAAAGCATCTAGCTTAATGGGGACAAAGGTAAAAATAATCGACAGGAGAATTAAAAGCTGGATTGCCTCAAGCAAGGCTATAAGTGACAGCCACGCGGTATTCTTGATCAACCGATCCATTTTTTCAGCACTCCGGCAATAACATCAAACAAGAAGAAAAAATTACTCGTCGGCCTGGCACGGTAACGCCCATTAAATTCAACAATATCACCCGAACCTTTTAACCTCCTGATACGGATCTCAGTGATAACCCGAGGATTGTAATTGCGATCGATGTCATGGAAACTTAATCCTTCCAAAGACCCCTTGGCAATCTCCCGCACAAGCCTCATCCTCACTGACGTTTCATAAGGACCAAAAATACACAGGATATACGAGAAACACATCAGGCCATACATCCCTAATGACAGAATGCCCGCACACAACCACACTTCAATAGGCGCTGAGACGATATTCTTAAAAAAACAAGTAACTGCGATAATAATGGGAATGCCTGCCGCCGCGGCCACAATGAGCTTTAACGACTTAAGCAACTCTTCAGGCTTCAGCCAGCGAAAGATAAATAATTTGATAATAAGAAAGATGCCGAACGATCCTAAAGAAATGCCTGCAATCAACATATCCATGGTCATCTGCTATCCTCCCGTATCCCGGCCGAAAATAAACTGCATTACGCCAAGCGTTCCTGCTAATATCCTGCCTGATGGGCTTAATGTATACCGGCCCTTCTCAAGGACAACACAACCGCTTACGCATAAATCATTAAGCCGTGTTCCTATAAAATCTTCGCTGGCAACTTCAGCAACGATTCCCTCGAAATCCAATGTTTCGCGGCGCTTAATGCTCAATAAAATCTTCTTTGACGGGCTCATCAATTGGGTAAGCACGTAGAATGTCAGGTAAACCGGGATGCACAAGAGATACATAAAAGCTGATGAAATAATGAAGGGCTGTCCCCACACCGTCAGAGGATCAAAGACGCGCAATAACGTAACAACCCAGGAACCAAAGGCATAAGCGCCCAATAAAATTCCGGCAATAATGATAAATGCCTTCGAATGCAATTGCTTCTTCGAACGTTTTTTGCATACGCACACATGGCAATAAACGGCAAAAGCAAATAAGCTCAAGGCAAAGCACACATAAAACATTATTTTCTGCCATCCTGAAGGAAATTATTTTTATGCCGCCGCAACTTATACATGTCGGGGTTAGATTTTAATTCTTTAACAAGCAAGGCACGGGCCTCAGGACGCCAAGGGTCATAAACAATTGAAAAGTTCCGTCCTCCCGCCAAGCCCTTCCCTTGAGAAGACAGCCATTGGATACATTCAAAGATTTCACTCAGGGGCGTCCCCTTCTTCCGAGCCTTGCCGCCGCTACCTGGAATTAATCGATGGATCTTGGTTTGCGTCCACCCAGGCCCGACGATAAAAACATTCAAGCCCTTGGTCTCGGCATCTAAGAATTCGCACATCTTTGTCAGCGTGATCTTGCCTAAAGTATACGCAGAAAAATTAACCACAGCATTATTTGCGCCGCCGCCGGCAAAGAAAACGACATTAGCGGTATGGCCCTTAACACGAAATGGATACAGCGCATGCAAAACCCTTAACTGATCTAAGGAGTTGATCTCAAAGGATTCCTGCCACGCGTCAAAATCCGAACCAAAGAAACTTGTTACAGGCAATGGATAACCAACACATGAAATAAAATCATCCCACCTTACATCAAGATTTTTAAATTTACGGAAAAAACGCGCAAGATCACCTCGCTTATGGATATCGCATTGGAACAGCGTACAACGCGGATTATTTAATAATGCTTTGATTCCCTTCTTTGT
>CAZCHB010000031.1:0-6965 GCA_964498235.1 uncultured Planctomycetales bacterium | reverse complement strand
AGGTCCCAACAACCTGAAATCCCAACATCAAGTATTGTTCAGCTAAAAATGCACCGATATCACTGCTGACCGATAAGATGACTGCCGTCTTCATTTTACCCCGACGCCCATGCCGAAAATATAATGACACATCGGCGCGTATCCGGTATGCAGGACTTCGTCATTCATGCCAAACATGAAAACGTTCTTGAAATATTTCTCCATTTGGGCGCGCAAGGTCTTCTGACTTTTTAAATTAATGTGCTGGATGCTGCTGCGTTCTGAAGCGTATTTATTGGCGGTGATATTAGGCGTGCCGATGATGCACACGCCATCCGCTTTAAGCAGGGAACACTGGTTCTTCATAAAAACATCATTTAACGGGTTATCTAAGTGCTCTATCACATCGACGGAGAACACGGCGTCAAATTGACCATCAGGGACCTTTGAGCAGATATCCATCTGCTTGAATTCAAGATTCTTGATCTTGCTTAAACGTTTTTTATTGTTGTCAATCAGGCGGATTTCAGGGTCAATGCCAAGCAGGTGCCCAACCGCCTGCGCCACCACGGGCGCGCCGAAAGCATCGCCGCATCCAACCTCCAATACCTTGGCCTTGCCTTCTAACATCTTGGCGCAAAATTTATACCTAGCCAGCACAAAACCCAAATGTTTTGGGTCATCTAACAAACTGTAGCTTGTCCACGGGCCCAAGGCAATGGAGTCGATAAACTGGTATGATGTGCCCTCTTTGTACGCCTGTTGTTGGGAAAGTTTTTGTTTTGGCATTCTGCTCCTTCTGTTTTTAAGATGTGGGTAAATTCTGCGCTTTTTCGCTTGGGACACAAAAGATGTTTCCGGCTTGCGTCAGTTTATCGTCAACATTCTCGAACCGTCCATACTCATGGTGATAGCAAAACAAGCGGTAATTATGTTTCTGAAAAAAGCCCTTCATCCTGTTAACAGGATCATGGGTGCATTCGATAAGAATTGAAGGACGGGAAGCTTGTATCGTTTTCTCCATCCCCAAAAGCACCTCAATATCAAAACCTTCGGTATCAATCTTAACAATGTCCGGTTTTAAGTTCAATTCATCCAGGGGGATAATCTCCACTTTTTGCTCAACAATTTCCACCTTCTTGTCGGCAGATCCCCTAAAATCATATTTCTCAAGCGTCCCTAATAGAAATTCCTTGCGCAGGGTCGCGGCAGTATACAATGAAACACCATTATAGACGGGAATATACATCGTCTGGGTAGAACGCGTGAGCCCGGCGCCGATTAACATGTAGTCAAACTTCTTGATCCGTTTATTAAGTTTTTTTAAATGGCGTTCATGGCAGACGTTAGGCTCTATTGATAAAATCCGGTAATTTTTATTCACGCGCCTGAAACCAACGGCAGAAATCCCGTCGTTTGCGCCTACATCTAGGAATAAGCCTTCTTTACCGCGGGCCAAGTAAGCGAACCCATGATAGGCCTTATCATGCGGCAGGAAAAACGGGATATACTGCAGCCACCGGCGGCCAATAAACCAAATATTTGGCGCCCGGCGCAAAACCGGAAAAACCACAAAATTAAAACGTAAAAACTGCCTTAAGGCCGCGCGGGCGTTTTTATAGCTTGTCTTTAAACTTGTCATGCGTGGTCCCATGCCGTTTCAAGTAATCCTCGTAAACAAGGCCGTCTTTTATATTTTGGAAATACCCATTGTAAAAAATACCCAGCAGGTACCTACCCCTCTGGATAAAACATTTGTCCCAATCAACGGATTTAGCCAGCATCAAGACGATGGCCAGATAGAAAAATATATTACGGGCTAATATCCGCTTAAATATTGTCATGGCGTTTAATGTCTTTTACGATAAAACGAGGCCGTCCCTTAACCTCTTCAAAAACACGTCCTAAATATTCAGCGATGACGCTTAAACATAATAATTGTACCGCCCCTAAAAACAGCATCCCGACAAGCAATGTCATAAACCCTGAAGGGGCGCCGAAGCGGAAATAAAAATACACGTAAACCGCAATGACGCACAAGCTTATTATAACTATTCCGGCGGCTAGATAAGATATCCATTCCAATGGCTTAAAGGAAAGGGAAAATATCCCCTTCTTCGCCCATCGGATATTGTCCCCAAACGTATTTGTTGATTCGCCCCAATAACGCGTGTCGCGCGTATATGGAATGCCTATTTGTTTAAAACCAACCCAAGCCCGTAACCCCCTTAAGAACCGGTCACGCTCCGGTAATTGCGCGATAATATCCGCAACCTTTCGGTCAATAATCGAAAAATCACCTGCATCCAAGGGGACATCGACGTAGGATAGCTTTCGGTATAACCGGTAAAATATCTTGTATGCTGTCTTTAAGATAAAGTTTGTTTTGCGGCGATTACGAATGCCGTACACCACATCATAACCCTCCAGCCATTTCTCGACGAACAAAGGGATGACCTCCGGAGGGTCCTGCAAGTCACCGTCCATTAACACCACCGCATCTGAACTGGAATTGGCAATGCCGCTGGTAAAGACGTTCTGTGATCCAAAATTACGGGCATGGGTGATGATGCTTAAACGTTTATCGCCTTGAAACGCCTGGGCCAAGACTTGCCCGGCATTATCAGGACTCGCGTCATTAACGTAAACAATCTCATAATGGGGGGTCACATGGGCCATGACCGCGTGGATGCGCTTAAGCATCTCTGCGATACTGCCAGCATCCCTGTAACATGCAACAATGATAGCTATCTTACGTTGTGTGAGCATGGTCTTTCGCTGTTGTTAAGATGTTCTGCGCTATTTTGTCTGCGCTAAGCCCAGCCTGACAGCGCAGGTATTCATGGGAACCTGTTAAATGCACTGTCTCCTGCGGCGCGGCAATAATGCGCAATTTTTGTACCGGCAATTGGCATGCGATGGCAAATTCCGCCACGGCACTGCCGAAACCGCCGCAATGACTATGTTCTTCAATAGTAAATATGTTATTAAAATTCTTGAACGTTTCTTTTATCATTACCTCATCCAACGGCTTTACCGACGGAAAGCTTACGACCCTTGCCATAATCCCTTTTTTTCTTAAAACCTCGGCCGCACCAAGCGCGTTCTTGAGCATTAATCCGCTGGCAAAAATAGCGATGCCCTGCCCTTCCTGAATTAAGATACTCCGGCCGATAGCAATATCCAGCTTTTGCTGATGGATCCCTCCTTCGCCTCCCCTGCCCAGACGGATGTAAACCGGGCCTTTATGCGCGTAAGCGTTCTCAATCGCCCACAACGCTTCATAGGTGTCACCGGGAGTTAGAACGGTCATTTCTGGTAAAAGACGCATCAAGGCAACATCCGTCAACGCGTGGTGGCTGGGCCCATTTGGGCCATAGCTAAAACCACCGCCTACGCCGACTAATTTTACATTGGCATTATGAAATGCAATGTCATTACGAATTTGTTCAAAAGGACGCATGACTAAAAATGAGGCTATGGAGTATACAAAAGGAATCTGGCCTTCCATCGCCATCCCCGCCCCCATACCGATCAAAGACGCTTCGGCCACGCCGACATTTACATATTGCGCGCCGCACTGCTTCCTGTACTCATCAAAGACCTTAAATCCCAGATCTCCCGTCGCTAGAATAACACGTTGATCCCTTTGAGCCAAGACAGTCAACGCCTTAATAAACGCGTTTCTCACCTGCCCTCCAGTTCCTTCAACGCAAGCCCCAGCTCTTCAGGAGAGGGAATCTGATAATGCCACAAGATTTTATTTTCCATAAAGGAAACCCCTTTGCCTAAAATAGTCCGCGCCAAAACTACGCTTGGTTTCCCATGAGTATTAATAACCTGCCCGCAGGCAGAAACCAACGCGGCCGCATCGTGACCATCACAGGCGGCAGTATGCCAGCCAAAAGCGCCCCATTTTTCCTCTAATGAACCCAAGCCGCTAATATCGCGCGATCGGCCCATCGCCTGCATATGGTTATCATCAATAATGACAGTCAAGTTATCCAGCTTTTGAAATGAAGCGATCATCGCCGCTTCCCAAACGCTGCCTTCATTGCATTCCCCATCACTTAAAAGCACAAACACCCGCCCCTTGCGCTGGCGCATCTTGCGGGCAAAGGCCATCCCGGCTGCGACGGCTAAACCATGTCCAAGCGACCCCGTCGATAGGACAATACCGGGGACTCCATGGTGGCTTGGATGTTCACCTAAACGCGAGCCATCTTTGGCATAACTACCTAATTCCTCTGCCGGCATAAATCCGGCTTCCGCCAATGCCGCATACCAAGCCTTGGCACCATGCCCTTTGCTTAAAATAAAGCGGTCGGCATCAGGCAGCTGCCAGTTCTGCGGCGTAACATTCAGTAATTTAAAATAAAGCACAGCTAAAATATCAACGCAAGACAACGCCGACCCTACGTGCGACGTCTTCCCATTAACAGCCATTAAAAGTACCTGCCGCCGCATTCGCGCCGCGATTTGCTGGATATCAACCAACGAATGTTCCGCCATATTATTTAACCGCGACTATGCCCATATTCCCCGCGTTAAAAGAGCAGGGCAGCTGGCCCAATGGAGACTTAGCCAATGTATTTAAAACGCGTTCTTTGATACTTTTGGGTGCAGGCATGATTTTAACCCAGTACCGTAAAGGGTATTTATTTGTCACATTAAAAACAGCCCGGACTTTAAATCCCTGCGCTTTCAACAATGCGCTTAAAGTTTTCCTATTGTAAAGGAAGGTGTGTTCAATATCAACAATCGGGCTTCGCTCGCCTAATAAACGCGCTGATAATGAACCTTCATCATGCATAATCAAAAAAAGCTTGCCTCCCTCTTTAAGGTTAAAATTGCAAGTCTTAAGAAAATCATTAGGCCTCGACACATGATCAAAAACTTGAAAACCAGCAATTACATCAAATTCTTCCGCCGGATAAACACCCTGCGCAAACATCCCCAAGCGCATGAACTTCGCCGCCTCACCGCTATGCACAATGGCCTCCTGGCTTGGTTCAATGCCGCTTAAATGACGGAATCTATGGTCATGTAAAAGCTTTAAAAAACTGCCATTGCCTCCGCCTATTTCCAAAATCCGGCTTTCAATAGAAACATCATTTAAATATCTGGCAAAATAATCAAAATACGTCGCCGCGGCCCAAGCCGATTCTTGCGCATAGGTAAAATGGCTTTGGCTGTAAAGCGCCGCTAGGGCTTCCTCGCTTAAAATCGGATTTGCACGCATTAATCCGCATCTTAAACACCGCACCATCCGATAATGGATGCGGTCCGGCTGGCGGCGCGCTGAAAAAACCTCCGCCGTTAAATCCGATACGCTAACGTTAGCGGGATAAACCTCTGTATCATGCGCGTCACTTAAACAAATCGCGCAATGAGTATTGACAAGTCCCCGCCCGGCATCAACCATGCTTAGCCATCCATGTGATTGTTTTCATCAAACCTTCTTTTAAGCTTGTGGCAGGATGATACGCAAGTAAATCCATTGCTTTCTTCCCGTCACCAACCCAGACGGCCTGGTCCCAAATCCGGCTGGGCATGGCATTCCAATTGACCTTTACAGAGGCCTTTGTCAAGGCAATGACTTCGTCTGTGATTTCCTTCAACGTACACTGGCGCCCGCTGCAAATATTAAAAACATCCGCCGTGTGCTTCATTAATTGGTTGACGTTTAAATAAGCATCGAGAACATCATCGACATAAATAAAATCACGGGCCGTGTTAGGGTCCGCCATATTCAATGGCCTGCCTTCACGACACGATCTAATCAAGGTCGGGACAAGCCTCCCCGGGTCTTCAAAAGGGCCGTAGACGGAAAATAAACGCAAGGACACTATCTTTTTATGCTCATAACAAGCGGCATATTGGCATAACATATATTGGCTTGCTTTTGAGACCGCATAATAGCTATTGGGCAATAACGCATCGCTTTCTTTCATCGGTTTATCCCTAAACCCATATTCAGATGAACTTCCCGTATTAACTAAAAGTTTATAATCAATGTCTTCAAGGGCTTGCAATAAATTCAATGTCCCTGTCACATTGACGGCCATAATCCGTTTCGCATCTGTCTGGGAAGAGTAAGCCCCATGAGCCGCTAAATGATAAATAATGCTTGGTTTGATTTTAAGAACACATTGGCGAAGGAGATCAAACTGGGTTATATCTATCTCGTGGATATATATCTCTCCCCGAATATCCGCTAAACGCCACATATCACAATGGTGATGCACGAACACATGCGGCTTAACCCCCTGTGATACAAGCCGCCGCGTTAAGCAAGCGCCGACAAAACCTGCCGCGCCGGTAATTAAGATTGTTTCTTTGGAAAGATCCATGATCTTTTGTAGAATACCACTAAAATGAGTACAAATAAACTTAATAAAGACAATGCTTTCCCAAGATCGCGCACCGGCGTTGAGGCAAAGAAAACGTCAATCTTATGCTCGCCCTTAGGCAGGAGGAAGATAATCAAACCGTTGGGATTTTCCTGATCTATATAAATATCCTTCCCATTCTCCTGAACCTTCCATCCGGGAAAATACAATGAATTAAAAGAAATCAGGACGCGCGTTTTGGCAAGCACCGTAAACTGGTGCCTTATCGATGATTTGCGCTCATAGGCCGTAACTACCCCTTCACCAACGGGTATCTCAACGGGCACATCAGGCGGCGGCAGTAAAACCTGCTTAACATTACGCGGCAGGAATTCACCCGCATCCAAGACTGAAAGGCCGCGCACAAAAGCAGGATCATCAGGAATCTTGACCTTTTCCTTGGCTGAAGGATTAGCGTAAATGATATTTGCCCCGGCCAATATCCCGGCGGCCAATAAAACAAACAAGCCCTGCCAGCGGCCCTCCATGTTTTTGGCTAAAAATCCAATTAATACGCTGATGGCCAAGGCGGTAAATACCAGGAAACGCCAGGGAAACTGCACAAACTTAAGCAAAGAAATCTTCTCCCACACC
>CAZCHB010000030.1:11046-14291 GCA_964498235.1 uncultured Planctomycetales bacterium | reverse complement strand
CTTCATAAGACCAGTCGGCATTAATCATTGTTTCATATTCGTTTAGCAAAGGCAGGTAGGGCTGGTCACTGTTCTTGCCTTCCCATGTCTGGGCTTCGGCTTTTACTTCCTGCACCTTGGTTAACGCCCGATCAACAACGCTAGCCCGGTCATCAGCAAACGACACATTAAGTGTCACTAAGATAAGCACTGCAAAAATGAATATTTTTTTCATATGGACAATTCTACACACTGGGCCCCATAGCCTCAATGGGTTTAGCAAGAATTTTGTTTCGATGAAATTCCACAACACGCCCATCAAGCAAAACATGACGCACGGCCAGCGGTTGTTTTAAAATCACGCCGTTAAGAGACGTACAGCGGCTTAAGGCCACATACATCTGACCATGCGAGAATGTGCCAAATCCCACGTCAATAATTACCTTCTCAAAGGTCTGCCCCTGCGACTTGTGGATGGTCACTGCCCATGCTAATTTAAGCGGATACTGCGTAAAATACCCCACTACTTTAGAAGATAACATCTCAATCTGTTCATCAAAATAATATTGGTACAATTCCCAGTCATATTTTTTAACATCAACGCTTTGGCCGTTCTCTAAATCAACGATAATAATATCATCCCCATTGGTATCCGTGCGGATAGCCGTCACCACCCCTAAAGACCCGTTGACCCAGCGCTTCTCAGAGTCATTGTTAAGCATCATGATCTGGGCACCCTTTTTAATCTCTAAATTCTCTCCTGTCGGCAATGATTTACGGTCAAATTCCCCGGACATATTTCCCTGATACAAATGCCCCCTGCCTGGCAATTCATTCAAGCGCTCAAGATTGACCTTCTCTGCCAAGGCATTGGTTGTTGTTAATGTTATATAAAATTCACCGGGCGGTATTTGATATTTAGGATGACAACGGGTATTAAACGCGCTTAAGTGATGGGGACGAAGCTCATTATCCCTCACCGCGTTTAGCAAATGAATAAACTGCTCGTCCTTCTGTCGGTAAATCTTCTTTAACTCAAAGATCTTTAAATTAATCGTCTCAAAAGCCTTAGCCGAGAAAAAAAACGGTGTTTGATAAACTGATTTAAAAATATGCTCTTCATCCCGCGTCACAACCGGAGGCAGTTGAAATAAATCACCAAAAAATATCATCTGCACACCGCCAAAAGGCCTATCAAAATGAGGACCATGAAGCCGCAGCATTGCGTCAATACAATCCATCAAATCCGCGCGCACCATGGAGATTTCATCAATAATAATCGCCTCAAGCGTTTTATACAGCTGTCGTTTCTGTTTACGGACAATCACTTCACTGACCGATTGAGGGGTAATATCAGGCTTAAATTGGAAGAATGAATGTATGGTTTGACCTTTAATGTGGATCGCAGATATGCCCGTCGGCGCTAAGACAGTAATATTCTTCTGTGTTTTATGACGGAAATACTGCAAGAGCGTTGACTTTCCCGTTCCTGCCTTCCCTGTAATAAATAAATGCTGCGATGTGTTTTCCAAGGCATCAAACGCGGCGATAAACTCATCGTTAAAATCTAATTCATTAAAATTCATAACCTGCCTAGAAGCTGATGAACTTTTAAATTCTCATTACGGTTAGTCATTATTTCTATAATCGATGATGTCCCGGATTTAAGGGCCTGGGCGTAGGCCTTAATCAATTGGGACGCATCAAATGGCTGGAAATAGTTAAGTTCAAACATCGCCGCCGCATTAGCAAAGGTCAACCCATGCGGCGTACCAAAGAACTTCTCAAAAACATCCTTCTCTTTGGCAATCGGTAAGAATGAAAAGATGCCTCCCCCGCCGTTATTAAGAATCACAAGAATAACCGGCTTTTCAATATCCCGCAGCATCGCTAAGGAATTTAAATCATGCAAGGCAGATAAATCACCAATCATTAAGGTGACCGGCTGTTTCAACCCAACGGAATACCCACTGGCCGAAGCAATAAGACCGTCGATACCGCTGGCTCCTCTATTACCTGCCACGTGCACGTTGTGCCCTTTAAAATCCGCATACATATCCATATCACGGATAGGCATGCTATTGGCTAAAAACAACCCGTGCCCTTGCGGTATTAATCTAGAAATAAGGCGTGCCGCGCGCGGTTCACAAATACGCGCATCAGTTTTAAAGAAATTCTCAATAGCTGCATCATGTCGCTGGTTTGCCTTGATTAAATCAGATAATTGTTTATTCTTAGAACGCATCTTTATTAACGGAATAACACTGCTGCAAAAACTAGAAGCTGTTGTTTCAATGCGCAAAGTTACCTTATGCAGAGGATCATTACGCAGGGAATGGTTAAGAACCATGATATATTCAGCAGGAAGTTTTTGAGCCACAAATTCATAGTAGCGTTTAGAGGTTATCCTCCCGCCAAAATGAATAACGCCATCTACCTTAATGCGTAAACGTAACTTATCAGAGAATAGAAGCTGGTCATAATAATGAATAACCCCTTCATCTGACCTGCCCAAACGTAGTCCTGAAGAAATATCCGCGAATATAGGCCAGCCTAAACGCTTAGCCAATTGAATAACACTGGCACGCTCAAGTTCATCGCCGATTTTCCCGACAGTAATAATACCGTTGTTAATAGCGTTAATACGGTTAGCAATGGCCTTACTTTGAGAAATACGCATCGATTCACCCCCCGACACATATTCCGTATAAGGCTGAGATGATTTTACCCAAGCCCTTAAACCGTTAAGGTATACCGCCCAATTGGTTTTGACTTCAATCGGCGCTAAAGGGTCACGGAACATACAATTTAAATGAACAACCCCGCCCTTACGTTTTGCCTGATACACAGCCTGATCGATTGTCGTTAATACAACTTCAGGTTTAATATTTAAATCCGGGCATGGCATGTCGGTTTGCCAAATGGCATATTTTCCCAAAATGCCCACTTGATCAATGGTTTGCACCGCTCCTGTTTGTCGTAATTCCGGCGGGCGATCTGCCGTAATAACAATCAACGGCAATTTCTTCTTAGAAGCCTCTACCACAGCCGGAAAGAAATTAGCTACTGCTGTTCCTGACGTACAAATCAACACCGCTGGCTTCTTCATTGCTGTCACATAACCCAAGGCATGAAAAGCCAACCCCCTCTCATCAAAATGAACAAAACTCTTCGCCTTCTTATTTCGGGCAACGGACACCGTCAACGGCGCAGAACGCGACCCGGGTGCAACACAAAAATATTCCACGCCAGAGCGGACTAACTCC
>CAZCHB010000030.1:4807-11036 GCA_964498235.1 uncultured Planctomycetales bacterium | reverse complement strand
ACAATAAGACTACCCCAGCAATAATTGATGTTTGGATATTTAGTATTCATAATCTTCTATGGCGAAACGGTTTCAAACCGTTCCCTACTTGATAATCTTAATGAAATTGCCAATCTTATTTTCAATTTCCTGCCATTCATCCTGGGCCTCTGACCCTTCAACAATGCCAGCGCCAGCATAGACAGAGAGTTTTTTGCCTTTAACTAAGCCTGAGCGGATGCCGACGACAAATTCAGACCAGTCTAAGCCTACATAACCTATGGGGCCAGCATACCAGCCCCGGCCGAATGACTCCATGCGACGGATATTAATTAAGGCCATTTCCTTAGGCGTTCCTCCAACAGCAGGTGTTGGATGCAATGATGTCAAAATATCTTCGTCCTTAATGCCATCTTTTAAAACTCCCGCAAACTCGGTGTTCAAATGAATACCATTGGTTAACTGACGTACTTTTGGTTTCTGGTCATATGTTAGTTGCGCGCACAACGGGCTTAATTCCTTGTAGATAGAATGAACCACCAAACTGTGCTCATGAAGATTCTTCAATGATCCTAATAAATCATCCGCGGATGATGTGTCAGGTTTGGTGCCAGCCAACGCCTGCGTAAAAATGTTCCTGCCTTCCCGTTTATATAAACGTTCCGGTGAAGCACCTAAAAACACATGACGGGAAAACTGAAAAGCAAAGTGATAGCTGTTTGGAGTTACTTTTCTTAAAGTCTTTAAGACGCTCCACGGGTTGATTTCTTCCTTGAAGGTTAAATCAGTTTTTCGGGCTAGGACAATCTTCTGGCAGGTCCCATTCTTTATCTGTTTCAATACCTGCGCGACATTACCTTCCCATTCTTTAGATTTTGGGATATCAGTCCGTTTTAAAACGCTTAAACTTAAAGGAAAATGCTTTGGATCTTTAATCTGATTCAGCTCTTTCAATATATGATCAACTCCTAAATTACCAATCAAATTACAGCAAAATATCATCCGTTCTTTATCGCGGGCTAATTCAAACCTAGGAATGATAAAACGCCACGCGTCAAAACCATTCCAAGAATTATCCATGCTCTTATAATCAAAACAAAAACCGCCATACCATTGCATAAAGGGAAATTTGGGGTCTAAATATTTACGCAATTTCACAAAGACTTTCTTATAGTCAGTCTTGCCCCGACCTGTTAATGATAAAGCTTCGCCAATACCCGCAATAGCCGTGGTATCTTCCTGATTAGCACCATAAACTTTTTGAGCAAAACCTTGCGCTGATAACCAGTCTAATTGATCAATGGGATCAACCTTAATTTCAAAACGGCTCACCGTTGTTAAAGTGGTTTTATAAGCCTTAATAAAATCCGCCATTAGGGCAACAGCGTCAGAAAATGAATAGATAGGCGTATTACTTAAGGACATAGTTATACTTTATCACCGCAATATATTGTGGCCACCCCACCCATCAACGGATAGGTTTTAATATTAGTAAAACCGAATTGTTTTAAAATCTTGCAAAAACGGTCTCCATAGGGAAATGACTGGATGGTTTGGTTTAGATATTGATACGCTTTAAAATTTCCAGAGAATAAGAACCCAACCAAGGGCACCACAGCATTCATATAGACCCAATGCCCAGCATAAAGAATTGGATTCGATGGTTTCGAAAACTCTAGAATTAGAATGCGTCCGCCTTTTCTTGTGACTCTGACCATTTCAAGCAGACCCAAACGTAAATCAGGAACGTTACGAATACCAAATGAAATAGTTACACAGTCAAAGCTATTGTCTAAAAAAGGCAAGGCTTGCGCATCGCCAAACTGGAGTAGCAATTTATCACTTAAACGAGCCGCTTCAATCTTAGTCCGGCCGATAGCCAACATATTATTAGCCGGGTCAATCCCTACCCCTCGTTCAAAACGCGCATTATTTTGAGCTAAGGTGATTAAGACATCGGCTGTTCCCGTGGCTAAATCAAGCACGGTCAACTTACCGCCCTGCGGCAAAAGTTCCCTTAATTTATTTCTCCAGCCGATATCCTGCCCTAAGGACAGCAGACGGTTAAGCAAATCGTAGCGGCCGGCAATGGCATCAAACATTTGCGGAGATTTTAATTTAGGTAAGACTAATTTTTCGCTCATGCATCCACGCTATTAAATAGTTAGCCGTATCATAACAACTCTTAACCAAGACTGAATGGTTTTTTCCCACCGTCTCAAATGCCGCGCGGTCATTACCATTGGGGCTATCATCATCACCACAATACACTATATCTAATTCAGGTCTTTTAAGATGGAAACCAGCCGCCTCCAAGGCGTGATGGCGGTATTCTAAAATAAATTCTGATTTTCCTTCTCTATTAACAAACGCTAGATCGGCTCCACCATTAGCGGCAATTAACACTCGCGAATAAACATCTTGTGGCAATCCATCAATAAGTCTTTTATAGCTTCGCGTTAAATCATTTCCGGAGACCAGCATAAAAATCCCACCGGCCCGTAAATATGACAACAAGGGGGCATAGGCTGGACTCTCTTTTAACATTGGCAAATGAGTTAATTTTGGGCCGTCGTAAATTGTCCCGTCACCATCAGCCGATATAACAATCCGCGTCTGTTGACTATCAATCTGTTTTCCGGGAATATATCCCATTATTTTAAGAACATCCGCAAAGCAGGCACGCAGGTATTTTAGCGGTAACGATTTATCAACGCCCGCACGATTAAACTCAAACGATGATGACCCAGCCGTACGAACAATCAACGGGTGGCTGTGACGTACCAATTCTTTTCTTAAAACATCAACAGCCTTATCTCGGGCCTCACCCCAAATGCCCTTAGCAACAACCTGTGCCGCTCCCTCTGGATTAACCCCTCTTAATTCAAAACGCACATTGTGCTGATACGCCGCGTCAACATCTACGCCCTTATTCAATAGTCGCTCATCAGAATATTCCGAAGGATTCTTATGAAAATCAAGGATAGCCGCCTTGGCATCGCCGCTGTAATCATTTGGATTTGAATTGCCTAAGAATAAACGGATCTGAAGGCCGCATAAATGAACAATATCTTTAACTTGTGCATTACTTAAATAGGTCATGATTCCTTAACAGCCGGCCCTGATATATAATTAACAACATCGATAAATTCGCGCATTTTCTTCGCGTCTTTCTTGCCCGGCGCTTCTTCAATGCCACTGTTCACATCCACCGCGTAAGGTTTTAATTCATTAACAGGCGCAATCACATTCTGCACATTTAGCCCGCCGGAAAGAATAATCGGCACGTCTAGTGATTTTAATTCTTTTAAAAATTGCCAATCAAAGGTTTTACCTGTACCGCCATATTGATCCTTATCCATCGTGTCAAAAAGATAGGCATCGGTTTTATACAGTTCAACATTCTTTGGGTCAAAACCTTCACCCACACGAAAGGCCTTGATGACCTTTACATTATAACGCTTTAGGCGATTACAAAAATGATGGTCTTCATCGCCATGCAATTGCACCGCGTGAATACCTGTATGGGTAATAATGTCACGCATCGCGCCTAGATTATGATTAACAAAAACACCGACCGGCGTAATAAACGGCGGCAGGGTTTCAATGATCTTTTTGGCTTTAAACGGGGAGATAAAACGCGGACTCTTTTTATAGAAAATAAATCCTATGGCCCACGCGCCCAAACGCGCTGCTTTTTGCGCGTCAATTTCATTAGTGATTCCACATACCTTAATTCGAGTTGCCATATATCACTTCCCTTAATTTAGCGCCGATATCATCCGCGCGCATAAATGTTTCTCCGATTAAAACCGCGTGAGCCCCTGCATCATGAACGCGTCTTACATCATCATACGTTTTAAGGCCGCTTTCTGCCACTATCACCTTGTCCTTTGGAATACATGGGATCATCCGAAGGCAATTGTTAATGTCCACTTCCAGTGTACGTAAATTACGGTTATTGACACCAATAATCTCCGCTCCCGCTTTTAATGCCCGATCAATCTCCGCTTCATCGTGCACTTCCACCAAACAATCTAAGCCTAGGCCATGTGCCGTTTGCATAAGATCCTTCATCTGACCATTTTCAAGCATCGCAACAATCAAGAGCACCGCCGATGCCCCACAAAAAGCGCCTTCATAAATCTGAAACTCATCAACGATAAAATCCTTCATCAACGTTGGCACATTGAATTCTTCACTAATCTTACGCAAATACATAGGCTTGCCTAAGAAATATTTCTCTTCCGTAAGCACTGATAACGCAGACGCTTTATTATCTACATAAACCTTGGCAATCTTAAGGGCTTCAAAATCCTCACGGATTAACCCTACTGACGGCGAGGCTTTCTTAATTTCAGCAATTAAGTTAATCTGCCCAGGGCGCGCAATAGCCTTCTTAAAAATGTTATACCGCGCTAAATTCTTAGGCTTCATATTCTTCTTCAAATTAGCATAATAGGAATGCTTAAGCCTTATAATTTCATGTTTTTCATGGGCAATGGTTTTTAAAAAATCAGCGGACACGGTTGGTGAATTCCTTTAATTCGTTTAATTTAGCTAAAGCCCGTCCTGAATCAACCGCGTGCTCCGCCATGCGCATGCCATGATTTAAATTATCAACAGCCTGCGCGGTATACAGCGCATAAGCGGCATTAACAATAACAATATTACGTTTTTCTCCTTGCTCCCCTTTTAAAATATTTAAAAGGATGGCCGCGTTTGTACTGGCATCCCCGCCTGCAAAATCTTCCAGTCTCGCCTGAGCAATACCTAATTCATAGGGATCAATGTCATAAGAAATAACATCCTTGCCGTTAAATTCACTGACAAAGGTTTTTCCAGTAGTAGTTATTTCATCCATCCCGTCAGACCCATGCACAACAAGCGCGCGTTTTAATCCTAAATTTTTCAAGACATGCGCCATCGGCTCGGTTAAATCACGGCTATACACGCCCATCACCTGATGCGTGGCCTGCGCAGGATTGGTCAACGGCCCTAAGATATTAAAAATCGTCTTAACTCCTAATGCTTTGCGGATAGGGGCCACATTCTTCATGGCTGGATGCAAGCGCTGGGCAAATAAAAAAGCTAAGCCAACCTTATTTAAACAATCACTTAGAAAACGTTCTTCCATCTGCACATTAACACCTAATGATTCTAAAACATCGGCACTGCCGCACTGACTTGAAACAGAACGATTACCATGCTTGGCGACAACTACACCACAAGAGGCCACAACGATCGCTGATGTCGTCGATATATTAAAGGTATTACGACAATCGCCTCCAGTGCCGCAGGTATCTAACACCACGTCATGTTGACTCTTAACCGGCAGTACAAACTTACGCATAATCAAAGCACAGGCCGTAATCTCTTCAACCGTTGGACCCTTTGAATTAAGCGCTAATAAAAAATCTTTAATCTCATCGACAGAGGCATGCCCGGCCATGATCAGTTCCATCACAATGGTAATCTCATCATGGTTTAAATTATGCCCATGTTGAATTTTTTCGATATAGTCAATCATCAAAGTTTTATAAAATTAGCGAGGATATGTTTGCCTTCCTTCGTCAAGATTGACTCCGGATGAAACTGGACGCCCCAGACAGGCAATGTCTTATGCATAATGCCCATAATCTCTTTGTCGTCTGTCGTCCAAGCAGTTACCTTAAGGCAATCCGGGATAGTTTTACGGTCAATCACCAAGGAATGATATCGGGTCGCATCAAAAGGGTGAGATAAACCTTTAAATATGTTCTCTCCTGTATGCTCAATCTTAGACGTTTTACCATGCATTAATTTTTTCGCGTTAATAATCCTTGCACCAAAAGCATAACCAATACCTTGATGCCCCAGACAAACGCCAAGGATTGGAATCTTACCAGCCAAACGTTTGATAATTTCAACCGAAATGCCCGCATCTTCAGGACGGCCCGGCCCCGGAGAGATAACAATCTTCTTAGGCTTAAGAGCCGCAACCTGATCCACTGTTAAGACATCATTGCGATATACACGCATATCCGCTTTTAGTTCACCGAAATATTGAACTAAGTTGTAGGTAAATGAATCGTAGTTGTCGATCATTAAAATCATACTAATCTCCTATGTCGTCCCCGAATGTTTTAGAGAACCTAGTTCATGAACTAGATGCCCGATTAAAGCATTCGGGCATGACAAATTTACTCTTTCTCTCTAAAAACTTTAGCACCTATACCTAATAACTTTTGGTCTAAACCTTCGTATCCGC
>CAZCHB010000030.1:0-4797 GCA_964498235.1 uncultured Planctomycetales bacterium | reverse complement strand
CTATTCTTTCTCCGTGGAGACCTTGGCCCCGATCATTTTCAATTTAGGGTCCAAACCTTCGTATCCGCGGTCTAAATGGTAAATACGGTGAATTTCTGTTTTGCCTTTAGCAACGAGGCCGGCGATAACTAACGCGGCAGATGCGCGCAAATCAGAGGCCATGACTGGAGCGCCGTATAATTGTTTAACTCCCTCAACAATCGCAGAGCCAGTATCACGTCGGATGCGCGCACCCATCCGGTTAAGTTCAGCAATATGCATAAAACGATCCGGAAAAACCCGGTCGGTAATAATGCTCACACCCGGCGTCACTGCCATCAAGGCCATGTACTGGGCTTGCAAATCCGTCGGAAAACCTGGATGCGGATGCGTAACGATATTGCCCGGCTTCAGTGCTTTTTTATAACGAACGCGGATATCGTTTGCCCCTGAACGGGTCACATCAACCCCAATTTCATGCAGTTTATCAATCAAGGCTAAAAGATGATTATATGACGCATCTTTAACTAATATATCGCTTTTAGCAGCGGCAGCCATGATCAAGAATGTTCCAGCCTCTATACGGTCAGCACCCATCTTATAAGATGTTCCGTTTAGTTTCTTCACCCCATTGATACAAATACGCCCTGTCCCATGCCCATGAATCTTGGCGCCCATAGCACTTAGAAAATTCCCTAAATCTTCAATCTCTGGTTCACAGGCCGCTGATTCAATGACCGTCTCACCGTGCGCTAATACCGCCGCCATCATCACATTGGCCGTCGCTAAAACCGATGAACCAAAGGTGCCGCCTAAATACATCTGCGTTCCTTTGAGTTTTGGCGCATGGGCAATCACATAGCCCGCGTCAAAATCTGCCTTAACCCCAAGGGCCATGATGCCTTTCATATGCAAATCAATTGGACGTACCCCGATAACGCAGCCTCCCGGCATTGACACCTTTGCCTTACCTAACTTACCCAACAGAGGCCCTAACACACAAAAAGAACCGCGCATCGTCGATACTAATTTATAATCCGCGAAATGATTATTGGTGACACCGGAAATCGTCACCTTATTACCCGCAATCTCAACAGACTTTCCTAACGAACGCAGGAGCTTGCACATCGTCATTGTATCGCGTAATTTAGGGACATTTCGGATTTCGCAGACGCCCTCCGTTAACAGTGTCGCCGCTAAAATCGGCAAGGTCGCATTCTTAGAACCACTGACCTTAATTTCACCCCCTAATTTCTTCCCGCCTTCAATAACAAATTTTTCCATAAATAACGATCCTTTTGAAATTTTAATACGTCCCGATTATAGGTTATACTCAGCAGCACCTAATTAATAACAAATAATAATTCGTTCTTTTCCCGTTAAATCTTTTACTATCTCAATATTCTTAAAAAATCCCTGTGTAGCGCCAATGCTTTTTATTCTTGGCGCTTGCCCATCACCGAATTCCATCATAAGACACCCACCGTCCCTTAGCAATCGGGGCGCGTATTTTATAATGGTACGAAAAAAATCTAACCCATCTTCACCGCCGTCTAATGCTAAGGCTGGTTCATGCTTAACATCCGCGGGCAGTTTATTCAAATCTTCTCTTGGAATGTAAGGCGGATTCGATACGATCATATCAAAACATCTGGCATCATTGTGTTCTTCCTTGGAAGGAAAATCAACCTTATCACGCAAATACTTGGCCATGTCTTCCTGAATAAATTCAATATGGCCCTCAACGCCATTTCGCTGGGCATTCTCATTAGCCAGCATTAACGCGTCCATTGAAATATCAACACTAACAATCTTAGCCAGCGGCAGAAACTTTGCCAATGTTACTGCGATATTACCAGAACCCGTTCCCAATTCCAACAAGTGCGTCCCTTTAAACTTCTTAATCGCTAAATCAACCAGCATTTCCGTTTCAGGACGAGGGATTAAAACATTTTGGTTGACTTTAAATGTCAGCCCGCAAAAATCCCAAGACCCAATAATATACTGCAACGGTTCACCATGACTACGACGGTCTTTATATTCTTTTAACCTTTTTTCTTGGGACGACGTTAAGGCAGGTTTCTTAAGCAATAATTCTGCTCTTGAACACTGTAGGATATGAGTTAAAAAAATTTCATCTTCCGACATTTCGATGTAATAGAACCTTTATTTATCACCTGCAGCAACCAAGGTCTGCAAATTAGCGGTGGAGACATCATCAAGCTTGGTGAAATAAATCGCAATCCCCTCACCAGGAGAAACCCGGGAAATGCAGGCTGTTCCTTTAATGAAATCTTCTTTATTCTTAAGCGGATCCTTGATCTGAAATTCCAATTCTTCATTCATGGCCATATGGATACTGCTTTTGATGACAATAAAGGCGCTTTTCATGGAAAGGTCTTTAAGCTGGCCCAATAAGGTTATCTGGGAACCGAAACTAAGTTGAATCGGCAATCCTAAATTGACGCGCTTGTCGCTACGGTTATTGGTGTAATTTTCCTGAGACATGGACGTTATTCTACCACGGGATAGGTTGAAAGTCCAAGAAAGCCGTGCAAATCACTCATCGGCTTCATTTCTGTGATATTGAAGCTAACCCCAGGGGCATCGCGCCATTGCGCCAAAACAGCCGGGTCAATCTTTCCGCCAAAGGCGGATCCGCCTCTGGCGGAAAATTTAATATCAACATCCCCCTTGGTTTGCATGACTGGATCCAGTTGCTTGGGGGTCAGATCAATACCACCAGGCTTAGCTTTGCTTATCACCGCACTATTAGGTGTAGATGCCGTCGGCATTTGACTCATTTGTGCCATATTCGGCGGAGTCAAGGCTATGACGGCCATTAAACGCATAAAACTCTTAAACCTTCCATCATGCGTGTAATCTTCTTGACCTATGGGCGTCTGGATCATCTCATTTGCAGTAAGCCCTGAACCATAACGCCTGTTTTCCATCGCTTCAAAAAGATGTGCTATTTCGTGAATGATGACATCAGTAGGATCGTGAATCAAACCATTTACCGATATGCTTGGATCTATATAATCAACCAAACTTTCATTTAGCAGTATTGCTAAGAATGGAGCCCTAATAAATCGACCTCCAAACCGGGCGGTATTCCGATAAACCAGATCAACGTTGTTAAACCTAACCCTAGCGGCGACCCCTCTGGCCGTATCTAGAAATTCTTTTTGAGTAACTGTTAGGTCTTTCTCTAGAATAATCTTAGGCTCAATCGCTCCTCTTTCAGCTGATAATCGAGCCATGTTCGCTCTTTTTGAAGCAAAAGGATCATAACTTGAGAATCTAGCCGCTTCAAAATTTACCCCTGTGCGCCGAGCCAATTCCCTGGCACGCGCTTCATTAAGCGCCTTGATTCTTCTTATTAATAAACTATTACGGCCATGTTCCGTATCCACCTCTATCTGCGTAATAAACGGAATAAAAGAACGCTGACGCGCAATCTTTAATGACTCATTGCCATTATCAATCTCCTGATTTATGTTCCCATTAAACCAATCAGTGATTGTTTGCATCTGTTCAAATGTTACACCTTTTGCTCCACTTTGATTGATCTGATGCACGATATCAAATAAATGCACATTATTTGTTAGCCGTAAATGTGGCATTTGTTCAGGATATAAAGCCGTATCATAAAATACATTTGTATTTGTCTCGAAATCCGTTGGCACTGGATTTAGATAAAAACTTTCTTGGGCCAGGCGCTTGCCTACAAGGGCTTTGTATAATTCAACCGCAATGTATTTCTGTATTTGAGGCAAATACTCTTCTTCCTGCTCATACGAGGTGCGATTGTACATCAAAGGCAAAGGTATTTGTATGACCATCCTTAGATCGTCGATATAATGCTTTAGTTCTTGGGGCACCAAATCCAAAAAACGTGGTTTTAACCGTAAATCTTCGACGCGTAATCCTATTTTATCCACGGCTTGAATGGGCATGTCCGGATCTTGTGTGGAATAAATACGCATCTTGCCAAAATTAACAACTTCGCCGGTCCGTGGTCTTTTAACAATGAAATCCGTTTCACTTAAAACTTCTTTACCCTTTACTTCCAATAGCTCTGTCTTATCTTTACCTTTGAAAGCGATATCAAAATCATCCCGCTTTGACATCCCCGCAAAAGCTTTCCAGGCACGCTTGCTTAACATTTGTTCCAGTTCGGGTAAAACATTATCCGCATCGCTGATACGGCGTATTGTCACACCGGTTGGTTTTGTTGAAGGGTCAGCAATAGTGCCGATCTTCCTTAAAAATACACGCCCTCGAATCCTATCCACATCTAAAACAAAAACATAGGCCTCCTGCCCATTATTCGTGATGATCTCAACACCATCGACACCGGCATACATCGTGAATTTCCCCGTCCCGAAAACACCGGCAATGTCGCCTTTTTGCTGATTTTCTTTTTTAGGAGAATAGGGGATTAAAAGCGCCAATGTTTTTTCCAAATCAGGCCCCCGGCCATCATCTCGGATCTCTTCCACGTATTTGCCGGCAACTTCATCAAAATAATGCCGCACTGTCACATGATGCGCACGGGCATCAGATGAATTCTGGGCTATTTCCGCCGCATAACCTCCGGCTTCTTTTTGTGTTTTAATATATTGCGCGATCTCACCGCGTCCCTGAGGATTATCACGATCACGGATCTTGGCGGCTTGGGTAATAATGTCTGATATGGTATACAGATCGCTCTTACTTTTGGATGTCCGTGGTTTATTAGCATTAAAAAACATCAACTGCTCAAGCGCCATCCTGTCTGTTGCTTTATCTCCAGCGTCAAATATCCACCGTGTG
>CAZCHB010000029.1:4452-14408 GCA_964498235.1 uncultured Planctomycetales bacterium | reverse complement strand
AAAGCTTTGTTTTAAGGCTTTCTGAAGCACGATTAATTTCAGCTAAGACAACTTCCGATATGAAACATAATTAATCATGAGTTTTCTTTGAAAATATACTAAATCTCCATTAAATTAAACCCTATCGTAAATAAACCTTGGGATTGGATAGGTGCGCTTGTTTAGGAAGGCGCCCAAAAGCGGGATATTGCGTTCCTTAAGATTTGCTACGGCTTGGGCGGCGACTTGCTTGCGGGTTTCATCCTCAGTGACCACTAAAATGGTTTGGTCAACCATGCCTGAAAGCACTTGGCCGTCTTGGTAGGTGCGCAGTTCGGCGCAGGTTACAAGGATTAAGTCGTATTGGGATTTTAAATCTGTTAGCAATTGTTTCATCGCTGGCGTGTCTAGGAAGGTGACGGGATTCAAGTTTGTTTGGCCGGCAGTGATGATTGAAAGCTTGCCCCCAATTGAACGTGTCACATCAGTTGGCTTTGCCTGCCCTGTCAAAATATCGACAAGCCCTGGAGTGGAGGGCACGGTAAAAACTTTAGGTAAAGCGCTTTGGCGGAAATTAGCGTCGATGATAAGTGTTCTTTTTCCGGCATGTTCAGCCATTTGATAGGCTAAATTAGCGGCGATAATGCTTTCTCCGTCGCGGTTATCAGCGGTGGCAAGATAGAGCGTTTTAAAAGGATGTGTCTTAAGCAGTAAATGGACTTGGTCTGCCAAATCTTTTACAGCGCTGACAAAACGTTTTGACAGGCGCTTGTTTAAAACCCCATCAATAAACATATCCTTGCGAAGTTTTGTCTTCGGAATGCTTCCCAAGAACGGAACATCCAATATTGTTTCAATCTCCCGAGGAGATTTGATGGATTGATCTATAAACTCAAAAATAAACGCTAGGATCACACCAAGAAAAAGACTGCCGAATAAGGCGGCAATAAAGATGAGCTTATTCTTTTGGCTGACGGGCTGAAGCGGGATATTGGCCTGTTCAATGATCTTGACGCTCGCGGGCCCAATGGCGTCAGCGTTTTGCAAAGGCTTACCGTTTAGCCCTTGGCTCATTTGCTTTAAATTATCCTGAAGCTGCACAACCACCGGATGCTTGCCTCCGTATTTCATCTGTAATTCAGCCATTTGCTGTTCAAGATCATACATGACATAGGAACGGCTGACCACGTTTGCGATAATCGCAGAACCAATGCGGTCGTAATCTGAGACGGTTATGGTAAACAGATTGGTTTCCTTGATCGGCTGGACCTTAATACTACCGCGCAGTTCTTCAACAGCCCGTCGGAAAGCAAAAACTTTTCGTTCTGATTCAGGCAGGGTTTCTTCCTTAGCCCGGCGCATCTTAGCCTGTAATTTTATTAACAAGGTCTTAAGCGGTGTGGCATATTTTTTTTCATAATCGATGGGCTTGTTATAGAGGCGTAAAGCTTTAACCACCCGCTGAAGAACGGGTTCTGAGGTGGCAATCTCACTTTGGGTCAGACTAGCCTGTAATTGCTGGGCCCCCATCAATTCCTTGTAATAAGGCGCGTCCACCTGTTTCTGGGCGGAAACAAGCATCTTGACTGATGCTTCATAGGTTGGTGTTCTTAAGGCCAAACCAACAGCCACGATTATCATCACCACAAAAAATGACGTCAAAATGACCATCTTCTGGCGGAACAACACACGCACATAATCGCGCAGGTTCATTTCTTGTTCTTGGGTGTATGATAAATCAGACATCGCGGATCTCCTTAAAATGGATCCCCGATTCAAATCTCGGGGATGAAAAAACAAAAATTTATGACAAAACAAAAATTTATTACAGAATTCCTTCTGAAACAACGACAGTGTCGCCGGGTCTGAGGATAATATCCGCCGAGGCGTCGCCGCCCATGACAGACTTGATATTAACTTGCACTGTTTCAGTGCTGCCGTCTTCTTTGGCTTTTAATACCTTAACACGGCTGGCAGACCCAAAACGGGTGAAGCCCCCTGCCATTGAGATGGCACGTAAAACTGTCGTCTTATCCTGCATAAAATATGGCCCCGGACGGACCACTTCCCCATAAACATAAAATTTACGACTGCGGGATTCTTTTAATGAAACAACGACCGAGGGATATTTTAAATAACCATCAGCCAAACGTTTTTGGATCTCTTCTCTTACTTCATTAATACTCATACCCTTAACAGGCACATTACCAATGTATGGAAAAGAAATTGACCCATCCGGTGAGACGGTGACTTCATTTAAAAGCTGTTCAGGCTGAAGCACAGCGACACTTAGGATATCATCAACACCAATGGTGTAGGCATCCGAACTGACTGCGTCAGCCGCATGTGTCAGTGCCGCGAAAGAAACAAAAAACAACGCAACAAATGCCAGTCTTAATAATTTCATGATTTTCTCCGTCTTACTTCGCTCCGCTGGTCGATAATACCGCGGGAATTGTTTTCAATAATATTTTAAAATCTAATACCAGTGACCAATTGTCAATGTACTGTAAATCAAGCTTGACCCACTCATCAAAATCAGAAATGCGGTTGCGGCCGCTGACCTGCCAAATGCAGGTGATGCCAGGGCGCATGCTAAGGCGTCGTTGATGCCAAGCGTCATAGCCTTTGACTTCAGAAGGTAACGGCGGACGCGGACCTACCAAGCTCATATCGCCGTGGAAAACATTCCATAGCTGGGGCAGTTCATCTAAACTGAATTTGCGCAAGAATTTTCCGATCTTTGTAATGCGTGGGTCATTGTCCATCTTGAAAGCATGCCCCTTCATTTGGTTAAACGCCATCAAATCTTTTAGTTTAGCCTCCGCGTCGATGACCATGGTGCGGAACTTATAGAGCTTAAACCGGCGGCCGTTTAAGCCGACCCGCTCCTGCGTAAAATAAACCGGACCCGGCGAGCCAAACTTAATCGCTAAGGCTAAACCTAAATAAATAGGAGATATGAGAAATAATCCTATTGTCGCAACCGTCAAGTCGATAGCTCGTTTGACCAATAAGGCCCCAATGCTTTGCGGCGTCCGTTCAAAAGTGACCATGGGAATGCCAAGCATGTTAGTCTCTTTAGCCGTCGTAGATTTCAGGTTAAATAAATCCATGGCAACGCTGGTTGAGACACCGACCAATTCACATTGGATCAACGCATCCTCAATCTTGCCAAGCGAATTACGGGGAACAATAAATACGGCATAATCAATAACCACTTCGCGAAGGATTTTAGGGACATCGTGAACGGAACCGATAACCTTATAGCCTAAGACTTCATTACCAACATTTGCAGGATCATCGTCAACTAAGGCCACGATCTTTAGGCCTAACTCTTTGTGAAGGTTTAAATATTTGATAAAATTCTGCGCCCTCCGTCCCGTCCCCACCACCATGATGTTGCGAAAATTAAATCCGCCCAAGCGCATTTGGCGGAACAAGATCATCATGGCGATCTTCTCAATGAGCAATAACAAAAAAGCAAAAATAAAAAATAAGCCGATAAATGGACGGCTGGTAAAATTGAATTTATAAAAATATGAGATAGCGGAAAAGAGAAAGAAGCTCCAAGCACCGCTTTTAAAGATGATCCATAACACCTCACGGATCTTTTTAAGGCGGAAAGAACGGTACATCCCAAAGAAATACATAAAAACAACCCATGGAATAAGCACCGCCGGCAAAATCCAGCCGTATGACTTTAGGAAATAAATATTGTACGGGAACAAGCCGTAAACAAAGTTACGGCGCACATAATAGGCCATAGCAAAAGCCAGCACGATTAAAAGAGCATCGGCGAGGATTTGGGAACGTCTGAAAAAATTAGCGTATTGTCGTAACATATTTAAAAAGCAAACCTGCTCCCCAAGGAAACCATATTTCTGACGTAATCACGGCTGTCTGTATTCGATTCCGTGCGTTCATATGAATAATTTAACGTTAATGTTATTTTTTCCGTCATGGCGTAACCAAGCCCCGCGCTTAAACCTGATAATTTATCATCAATGCCCGTAGATTGATATTCACCCTGCCCATAAAAAGCGGAAATATTCGAAGATAGACGGGCCGTCAACTGCTTGACCCCTGAAAGCACCCAGCGGTAACTGTTGAATACATTTTGCGAATATGTATTGGCCGCGTACTCCTGCGTATAGGTCAATTTTAAACTGGTATTTTCATCCACGTCATGCGTTAAAACCGCTGAATAGCGGGGCTTGACCGAGCCTGGCCCATCATAGGCATTAATTAAACTGACCCCCGGCATAAGATCAAGGTACCATTGCTCCGTAAAAAAATGCCTTAACCCGCCGGAAAAACTGTTAACCCTCACCTTACCGCCGTTTTCATAAGAACTTTGGACATAATCATAAGAGCCTAAAATAATATTGGCAGAATTTATCGCGTATTCTGCCGAAAGGCCGGGCGTAAACTGAACGGTATTACTCAAATCTTTGCGGCTATAAAATACGTTTGATTGCCCGTATTTTAACGTTACGGTTAATTGCTTCGTCAGTATTCTCGCGTATTTGACACCAATGTTATTTGTATAACGGCTATAACGTCCACTATTTTGACCAAACGCATCTTCAAAACTGCGTGGATCATCCGCGTGGCGGAAGGATTCGCTTAAAGAAACCCTGTCATATGGCGAAAAATCCTTGACCACATCTAAGTCCGCGGTTTCAGATAAATTATTATATGACGATTTTGGTGTGTACATATTGCCAGTTAATGATGTTTTAAACACAATTTGATTGTTCTTTTCCTGTTTTGTGAACCCCCCGCCCAATGTTAGGCGTGTCAAAGCAGATTCAATCTTACGTTCTTTTTCATATGTCACGTTATCATCATACGTCTCAGATAACGCGCCACCTAAAGACCATTTAAAATCCGCGAAACTTTTGCCCGGAAAAAAGAGCATAAAAAGAACCGCTGCAATCCGTAAATTACTGGTATTAATCATTTTATGAAATATAAAAATGCCATTTTGTACGTTTAAATTAAAAGGTAAGTATATCATATATATAAGAATTGGCAAGAAATGAATTTTGTAATTGGTATGGTATTTTCTGAATTTGGTGTTAACTAGATATGCACTTTAAATGTTTTTGAAATGCGACTTAAAGGCTTATCCTCTGTCCAAATTAGAGTATTAGATAAAAAGGCTGAGATCAATAAGTGAATATCGACCATACTTAAGCCCTGCCCCATAAGCTTATGTTTTTCAATAAACATTAAAACATCCTCGTGATTAGCGCAAATTACAGAGGGTAGTTTAGCTAAAAGCTCTAAGATCTCATGCCGATTGTGTAAATTGCCACAGGCAAATTCTTGGATTATGTAAGGATGACAAAAAACAACGTCATGGATAAGCAATTCCTCTAAGCGAAGATTTCGACGGCGAAAGTGCGATACCCAAACTGAAGAATCAACTAAAATCATTATTACGTCCTGTTTCGACGGATTAACTTTAACTCTTTTTCAGAACCGCCTAATTGGGCTAACCGTTTTGCGGCTTCTCTTGCAATTAAAGCTTTTAGTCCAAGCATGACCAGCGCTGTTTTTTCTTTTATTCCGGTTAAGCGTGAAGCTTCAAGTAATATTTCATCATTTAAATTTATTGTTGTTCTCATGGCACATCCTTTCATTAAAACGGTTAGCATCAATCCGTATATATAAGCATGCATCAAACGTGCATGCTTGTCAAACCATTAATGGGGCGGTTAATTTATTTCTGTGAAACGCTAGAATCAGTATGGTTAGCGTTTAATTTCATCATGATTACCTGCCAAAATAAACTCAACTACATCCTTCCTTTGTCAATAATGCATCTTTAAGAGATCATTATTAACATAAAAACATTATAAAGCATCTAAATAGATGCTTAGTTTAACATCTCGATTTGCTTGGCAATGGCATTACGGCGGGATTTTAGGTGTTCGGCATCCTTGGTGAATTTAAACGGAGATTGGATTAGACTTTCGTCCATAGTTAATAATTTAAGGCTTTGGGCAAAATAGGTTTTATATTTTTCTTCAAGGCCCTGAGAGCGCAAAACCCTTAACTTTTCAATAAGGGTTTGGACATATTCATAGTCTTCCATTCCATCGCGGAATATTTCCATCCGTAAGGATACCCACGGTTCATTATCACCGGGATAAAATAAAAGACCGTTGCCGTTTTGGTCCCATTTGGCATTTCTGGCATTCTTAAACGGATCTTCCGTCGGCCACCAGTTGACGCACCAGTATAGGAATCCCCGAATATCATATTTCCAGCACATCCATGTGAGGATGCGGTAATCGATGGAATCAAAATCCATGGCCAGATTCGGCGTGCCAAGACCCGTCGGGCCGGAAACATACATCCAAATTTCAATTCCTAATTTCTTTAATGTGGTCAATTTGTCCTCATCAAAGTTCTCAATACGAAACGTCCAGATATCAATATCTTTCCCCCATGAGGGGTTCACCTTAGGATCCCAAATGCCGTGATAACAAACCATGTTTTTAAGGCCGGGATACGCACGATGAACCATCGAGGCGATCTTAGGGACTAACGGATTGTCCATATCACCTTCATCCCAGGTGTAAAGATAAGTGTAATCCAACAGATTATTAAGCTTCAGGTGTTCGCCATAGGTTTGATACGTGAGTTTTAACTCTTCTATGGAAGGGTCATCCTTCGGCCAATTATTATCAAAAGTCCCGCCATGGCGGCCGATAGCAAAATTGTTTAAGCCCAAAGCCCTGTAACGGTCAATGGTTGATAGTTCAGATTGTGATGTTGGGTCAATATTTAAAATAGGGTTCATGCGGTATTGGAGCATCTTGACGATAAACTTATCGTTAAGATCATCCAGCCTCGCGTGCCAAGCTTCATTGCTTTCATTATCCCGCTGAGGGTAGCGCACTTTAGTGATGTGCCCATAAAAATCAAAAGCGGTTTTCAGATGGTTTTCTTTAGGGAGAGTAAAATTATAAACACGCAGATTAAGAGGAATAACCTGCTCTTCAAAATCAAGCCCTTTAACAATCACTGCACCCTTATAATCCCCTGCCTTCGTTTGAGGCGGCACATACACCGTCAGCCAAAAAGGCTGGGTTGTCCCTGCTTTAACATCATAGGATTTAACCGGGATTAACGGATCAGGCCATAATCCGACAAATTTGACCGTATAATATGGCGGCATAGTCGGCACATACCCCACAACCCTCCATGTTATATTACTCTTTGGGATAATATCACCAGTGGTTTGATTGACTAAATCCAACGCGGATATATAAACACCTGCTAATTCCTTCTCTGCTGACTGGACGAGGATTTGAAACGATTCATATTCATTCCCCGCCGCTGAAATGGAAACAGTTGTCGAGAATGAAGGTTTGAGCAAGGTCTTTGCGTCTAAGAAAACACGGTCAAGGCTGGAAGCGGCAAATACTTTAATCTTTTGTTGGATGGTACTGCCGCTTAAAGCGTTAATATCCGCTTGGGTATTGTAAAGGTTTGGCTTCATGAAATGACGGCGCACTTTTTTGGCAAATTTAAAACCTAACAGTGCCGCCGCAATAATAGCAACGATTAAGATTATACTGAGAATGACTTTTTTAGGACGCATTCAATTCTTTCTTGTAAATCGTATTTATTGTTCGTCCGACAATGTGCCAGTCATATTTTTCTATCACAAGTTTTCGCCCATGTTCGCCCATCTCACGGACCCGTGTTGAATCATCACAAAGGCTGATGATTTTTTGGGCAAAAATCTGGGGTGAATCAGCTAAAGCAATATTAAGCCCATCTTTGCAGTCAATCCCTTCCGCGCCAATAGATGTTGAAACAACCGCCTTACTCATCGCCATGGCTTCAAGAATTTTAAGGCGGGTGCCTCCGCCTATCCGTAAAGGGACAATAAATAACTTAGCTTTATTCATAAACGGCCTGACATCGTCAACCCGGCCGGTCACTTCAACGCGGCGGTCTTTTGCGGCTAAATCCTTAACCGCAGGTGATGGACTTTTGCCGACCACATACAGTTTTAAGGAAGGTTTCGCTTCCCAGACTATCGGCAGGATTTCTTTACAGAAATACGTGATGGCATCGTCATTAGGCAGCCAATCCATGGAGCCGGTAAAAACAAGGGCGTCTTCAACATGCGATTGATCGCTTAAGGCTGTCGTGAAATACTGGGTATCAACACCGTTTGGAATGATATACGTTGGAGTGACACCGCTGCTAAGCTTGCTGATAAGGATCTGGTCGTCCAAAGAACAGGCAAATACGCCTTTAAATTGCCCAATAGCGCTTGATTCAAAGGCTTTCATCTTGGAGGATTGCCCACGATATAAGAAACGCTTGATGAAAGAACTTTCAACCTGGCCGCAGCGTTCTAATATCTTGTACTCAACATTATGCTCATCTAGGAAAGAAGGCAAGCCGCAAAAAAGCCCGCTGTAATGGGCCATATGCAGGTGATCGACGTGGACAGCATGAAAAGTATTCTTAGACAACACCGTCTCAATTGCTTGCCGCATTTGAATGGTATTGTATTTTCCAATAGAAAAAGGAACCGAAGACCATAAGACAGCGGCGGCTTTTACCAATAATGACGGCGGATTAATGCCCACTAAGGTCACATGGATGCCGAATTTCTTTAATTCCCACGCGTACTGCTCATCCGTCGACTCAAAACTGTAACAGATTAAATGGACAAAATTATCTTTGGCAATTTGCTTTAAGATATTTAAGGTGCGTATTTTTCCTCCGGTATCGGCTGGAAGCGGCAGGCGCGGCGCTAAAAAAAGGATATTCATCAGCGCATGACCTCTTCATAGACCGCATTATAACGAACTGCCATTCTATCATTACTATAACGCGCGCAGACTTCATCATAAGCTTTATCAGCGAAACGCTGGCGCTTTTCCTTATGTTTTAATAAATCCAATATGGCGGAAGATAAGGCCAGTGAATTCCCCGGTTCTAAGAGTAAGCCATTGTGTTCATGGATAACAGCTTCCCCCACCGCTCCGACATTCGTCGCTATAATAGGAAGCTTCGCGGCCATGGCCTCAAGAATAGTCATCGGCAAACCTTCATTGTAGGATGCATTGACCATCACATCACTAAGGGCATAAATGAGCGGGATATCTTCACGGATGCCGACAAAGATAGTATTCTCGACAATATTTAAATCAGATGCTTGCTTGACCAAATTATCCTTTAAAAGCCCGTCGCCAACAATTAAGAACTTAACATTCTTAAACGTTTCCAAGACACGCGCCGCCGCTTCTAGAAATACCGCGTGCCCTTTTTCAACAGCCAGCCGGCCGACAATGACAACAGCATACTCGTCAGGATAAATGCCTAACGTCAAGCGCAAATCAGCCTGCCGCTGTACATTGTAGCGTTCAATAGGAATACCATTATCAATAACCTCAAGCTTCTGCTCATTAAAGCCTTTGGATTTAAGGTCATCCACAATAGCGCTTGAGACACCGATGACTTTTTTAGCAGATTTTAAAACTACCGCATCAATGCCTTCATAAAACCGTAATTTATTATCTGTACTGTGCCACAGATGATTTGTCGCTACCCATTTTACATTAGCTAATTTTGACGCCGCGAAACCGATAATATCAGCCTTGTAATTATGCGTATGGATGATATCAATCTTATTATCAATCAGGAATTTCTTAACGGCATTGATGGTCCTTAAGTCAATCTGCCCTTGAGAATCAAAGACTGCCGTATTAAGGTTAAGGACGTTGGCCTCTTTAATGATCTCCAAATGGGGATTATGTTTATTGTGCAGGCAGCCGACATATGCCGTTATCCCCTTTGATTGGCTGGCTAAATTCAAAATCACGCGTTCAGCCCCAAAAAGCCCGCCGCTGCTGATAAGATGAAGCACCTTAATGCCGCTAAATAATTGTTCGTAACGTTTAATCATCGACGGCATTGAGAAATCCGCCTTAACC
>CAZCHB010000029.1:0-4442 GCA_964498235.1 uncultured Planctomycetales bacterium | reverse complement strand
TGCTGGCCGAATTGACGGCATTTATGCTTATCATTTAACAAAACGCTTAAGGCGTCCTTTAGTTGTTCTGGGTTTTCTTTATCAACCAAAAAACCATTAAAATTATCTTTAATTAATTCTGGATTTCCCCCGACACTAGTAGCCACAACAGGCTTCGCATAGGACATATATTCTAGAACAGAATTTGACATGCCTTCACTCAGCGACGGCAATACACAAATATCAGCTAACGGAAGTAACCGGTCAATATCTAAACGCTTGCCTAGAAATATGACATTTTGATCAATCTTAAGTTCTGCCGCCTGCTTTTGCAGTTGGCCATTCAATTCATCCTGCCCGATTAGAACAAGCTTCACATTAGGCAACAATGGGACGATTTGCGCAAAGGCTTGAAGCAAAAACGTATGGCCTTTGACAGGCTTGAGGTTAGCGACGTGCATAATGACACTATCGCTATTTGAAAGGCCAAGCTCAAGACGAAGCTGGTCCTGGTTATAATGATTTTTCTGCGGAAGGTCAACACCGTTATAGATAACTTCAACACGTTTTGGTGAAACACCCTCAGTACTGATCACCATATCTTTAATTGATCCCGACACAACAACAATTCTTTTCACCCAAGGATTTAATAACTTATACGCATTAATGTGCAGGCTGTTGCGCCAGAATCCCATATCGCGCCGGTTAGAGATAATTGTTTTGACGCCTGCGAAATGCCCCCAAAAAGCCCCCCACATGTCGGAACTAAAATGGTAGGTCATGATAATGTCAATCTGATGTTCCCGTAAAAAGCGGCGGAATTTGAAACCTTGGACAAATCCTGAAAGGCCATAAACCCTTACCACACGGAAAATATGCAGTTGACTGCCCGTTGATTCAATTAATTGGCGGGGAGCCTTTCCCCAACAGTCTAAACTGACCACAAAAACATCGTATTGGTTCTTATCAAGACGGTTGGCTAATTCAAAAATTTGCTTTTCAGCCCCGCCAGCCAAATCGGCCAAGCAATCCGTGAGCAATACAATACGTTTTTTTGGGTTAGACATCATAATATTTAATCCGTTTTCGGCGTTTTTCAGGACCAGAATTATAAACCTTACCGCGCCGACCGCCGCTGACACGGGAAACATCATTAATTGTTTGAGGACCTGCATGACCGCTTGAAACATTCCTATTTAAGCTTGCAACAAGGCCGGCAAATATCCACAGATAAGCATTGGGTTCAAGATAAGACCAACGGTCGCCGAAACAATTATTAACTAACAGTACAAATATTGAAATAAAAAAACCTAAGCCTAAACCTTTAGCGAAACCATCTTCTCCCTTTTGATAAAGCTTAAACCCTTCCCTCATAAAGGAGATAATGGTCAGAAGAAACAAAATAAATCCTACTGTTCCCTGTTCTGTTAGTATTTTGACATAAATATTGTGGGTGTCTCCTAAATCAAGGCCAAGTTTTCTAAATACCCCGTAGCCAATGCCTGTAATAGGATTTGATTTATATAGGTCAAGTGCCTGAGACCATATATCAATCCTTCGCTTCGATGACTCATCCAACTCACCAGTCTCAGTTTTGGTTTCCTTAATCCGCTCAATAACTTTTTGCGGCAAAACTGCCTGCCATAATAATAGAATTAAGACCAGAGGAATCAGCATCTTTTTATCTTTAAACAAAAAAAGGATGAACATGCCGATAAAAAGCCCCGCGTAAGCGCCGCGCGAATATAGAAATGTAATGCAATATAAATTCGCAATAATCAGCAGTAAGCAAAGCAGTTTAAGTTTTTTCTCTTTAACAAAATAAAAAACAGACATAACAATAATAGTGTAGACATTAAAAAACGCGGCAACTTCGTTAGGCCCTAGGAATTGGAAGGTGCCTTTAATTTGCAGACGCGATATCAGCGACGAATGCCAGGTAATTTGGTTAAATGTATAATACGCAACCGCCGCCATTGCTAAACACATGGCCGCGAAAACCTGCCTGACTGCTTTTTCTTCACGGACATTATTAAAGACTAGAAAAAATATGACCGGCAATAAACAGAAATTCTTCGCATCTTGGACACGCGCTTCATAGAAATTAACGGCCGGTGAACCAAACAGGTACATGTTCCCTAAAAACAGTGAAAGGATGGTATATAGGATTAACAAGACGGCTGGAAGATTTAAAAAAGATTTATCAAGAAATTTTCGGCCAGGCTTTCCCGCGGAAACCATCCATCCAATAATTGAACCAAATAACAATATATCAATAAATTGGTTACCTAAAGGATAGTTCTGGATACGTTCAATGACATTGCGTAAAGGCAAAAGAAACACTGTCATCAATATGGCAAAACGGAGATTACCCCCCATGGCCATCACTGCAATAACTAGACCGCTAAGATACAAACTTAACGGGGCAAGACTTTTTAATATAATTCCTGCGCCCATTAACCGCGCTCCAGTATTTGAGCCGGAATGCCAACTACCGTTGAATTATCGGGGATATCTTTAAGCACGACCGCATTCGCACCGATCTTAACATTATGACCAACTGTAATGCCCCCTAAAACCTTGGCTCCAACTCCAATATAGACATTATTACCAATTCGAGGCACGCCTTTATTGCCGAGCCCCCGGGTTCCAATCAATACGCCCGGCCCAATAGAGCAATTCTCACCCATAACCACGTCAGAATGCAGGATAATCCCGCTAAAATGACCGACATACAAACCTTTTCCGATTTGAGCGCTGGCAGGAATTGAAATACCGGTGCAAATTTCAATTTTCTTAAACCAAAGAAAAGCAATAAATTTTAACAAATGGGAAATAATAGGGATTTTAACCTTGCGGACAGAACGGCCGAAACGGTAGGCAAGGAGCGCCCATATCCCCTGCTCAAATATTAAATATAGGATGGGCGTCTCTTTGTTGTTCTTATAATAACGTCCAATATCAGCCTTTAAGTTCTTAAACATGTCGAATCAACTCTTTGTGGGTAATAATGATTTTCCTAAATTAATCCACGCAAAAGCATCAAAAGGATAATACTTAAGCGATTGCTGATATTGTGCCCGCGCTAATACCGGCTGACCACTTATCAAAAACTCATCCGCCTGATCACGGTAGACTTTTGCCAAGGCCTTTTTCCTGAGAGCCTGGTTTAAAGAATTTGCAGGTATGTACTTGTCAATAATATAAAGCCTCGCTTTGATCATTTTATCATGCTGACGGCTTAGGCTGTTGGATAAAACACGATAAAATGTCAACTCTTTGGGGATGTAAACAACCTTGAAATCTTTGGCAATTCGAAGCCAATAATCCCTGTCTTCACATCCAAGGCGAGATAGATAAGGGTCAAATAGCCCGCACTTCTTAATGCATGTTTTCCTAAACAGCACCGTCGAACAAGAAATATGGGCGCGGCGGACAAACAAATGTTCAAAAATAAAACCATTCAAATAACGCTGGTCCCTGAAGGGAATATCAATAATCATCCCATCCCCGTCAATCCTCGTAATATTGGCATGGACTAGCCCAATAGAACGGTCTGCTGAAATAAGTTTAATCTCTTCTTCTAAATGATTAGGTGTCCAGTAATCATCGGCATCCAAAAGCGCAATATACTCACCGATCGCATGTTCAATTCCTGTATTACGGGCAATAGCCACCCCTTGATTTTCTTGGCGTAGGTATGAAATTCTAGCTGGATATTTTTCTTGGAAAGATTTAACCAAGGTTTGAGTGGAATCAGTAGACCCGTCGTCAATGATGATAATCTCAAAATCCTGAAAACTTTGGGCCAAAACACCGTTAATTGCTTCACTCAAATAGGCCGAGCAATTATACGTTGGGATAATAACAGATACCTTAGGCATTTTTTGTTACCGCCGGTCTTAAAATAAGCGACTTAATAAAAGCCATCATCAACAACCCAATTGGGTTTAATAATTTTAACATTCTTAAAGGCAAGCTGTCTTGCTCATTTATAAATAAAAAACTTAAGAAAAAATGGTGTTGAAAGGCTATTAAGAGATGGTGCAGGCACTTTTTATAATCGGCCTGATCATAATAAACTTTAGCTAAACAATACTCATTACGCGCGATGTTACGTTTAATGATTTTACGCGGTGCCTCTTTAAAATAATTCATAACTTTATGGTCCGTATTAATCAAGCCAGTGTAAAGCCTGACTAAATTCTTTGTCGACTGCTGTTCATGGCGGTAATAATAAGCCAAGTGCTTGTCTTTAACCTCATAGAGGCCGTAAAACTGCGAAATCCTAAGCCATAATTCGGTATCTTCACCAATATACAATTCATCATCAAATACGCCGACCTTGTCTAAGCATTCTCGACGCGTCATAATAGTTGATGTTGGGATATCTCCCCTAGTCTCAAGCAATTCTTGGAAACTCCCGCAAATCTTTCCCTGCGGCTTCATCCCAACAGTCTCAT
>CAZCHB010000028.1:10623-14531 GCA_964498235.1 uncultured Planctomycetales bacterium | reverse complement strand
TTAACGCCGCTGAATTCCTTAAGTGTTTGGATCATGACCTCAAGAGGAATTGATAATTGAAGCCCCAGCGTAATTGATGCCAGTGCGTTTAATACATTGTGCCGGCCAGGGATGTTTAATTGAAAATTGCCTAATTTTCCGGCTGATGTATGGCATGTAAATCGTGACTGAAACCCCTCTGATACCACATCAGCCGCATAGACATCAAAAGAAGGGTCAAACCCATAACGCATGACTTTTTTATCCGAGCCTTGTGTCAACTGTTTCAGACGCTCATCTTCTCCACAAACAATTACTGCTCCCCCATTCGCAGTCAAAGCGACAAATTTAGCATAGGCGGATAAAATACCGTCCCAATCTTTATAAAAATCAACATGTTCAAAATCAATATTAGTGATGATCGAAAAATGCGGCTGAAAATACAAAAAGGTGCCGTCGCTTTCATCTACTTCGGCAACAAAATATTTTCCTTCTCCCAGATTTGCATTATAAGCCCCGCCGTTAATAATACCTCCAACAGCGGTTGTCGGTTTTAGACCCGCGTTAATAAGCATATAAGAGACCATCGATGTGGTTGTTGTTTTTCCATGAGCCCCCGCAATAGTAATAGCGACCTGCTCATTAACTAGTTGAGCCAAGAGCTGCGCCCTTTTAAGTAAAGGAATATTAAGACTCACCGCTTCTATCATTTCTGGATTATTAACTCGCACCGCCGAGGAATAGACCACATAATCAGATCCCTTCACATTTGCGGTATGATGGCCTATCGCGATCTGGGCGCCATTCTTACGCAACGCATTCAACAATTCACTTTCCTTTAGATCAGAACCGCTAACCTTATGGCCTTTAGCTAATAACAGTGATGCCAAAGTTCCCATGCCAATCCCGCCTATCCCGATTAAATGGTAATGCTTGCTCATTCTTCCTCCAAAAAAGACACCCACTTCTTATTTAAATCACCAATGGTCTTAATGCTAATGTACACTTTTGCTAAAGCTTCTTCAAAAGGAACTTGCCTCTTTAATTCCTGACAAAATCTCGAAAAGTGAGCCTGCCCAAGCTCGGTTATCATAAAATTAACGATGCTAGCTGATTCGGCGTAAAAAAGCTGTACCTCTGCATCATTTGAATTGGTATATAATCGCATATCTGTTAATTGAGTTAAAGGAATAAATTGTCCATTTATTTTTGATTTCCTGACAGCTCCATGGGCTCCAACACGCCGAGCCTTTTCCTGATACATGGCTACCCCTTCATCAAACCAAAGCGGGACTGATGTTTGAGGCCCAATAAATTCATGTAAAATAATGTGGCCTAATTCATGCGGCAATACAGAATCAAAGAAGCCGCTCTGTGAAGGATAAGTCTTTATTGTCTTAGAACTAATCAAGGCCGCTCCATGGGACCATCCGGCTTGGGCACCGTTATTAACATAATCCTCCGCGTCACGATAAATATAAACAGATGCCCGCTTCTCCCATGACCAGCTTTGGTATCGTGTTATGCCTAAATTCTGCGATATCCGCTGATAATCTTCCTCACATTGGGCCATAACTGTTTGGACAAAGTCTTCAGGCACATCCCTGGAATAAATAATAAAATTACTGCCTTTTTGAACATCCCACTCTTTTTCCTTGGCCTCAAGCACAGGCAGTAACCCTAAATGAATAATAAAAGCTGTAGCAAAAATAATGAAAGGCCTCATAAGGACTCCACCGCGTCAGCTAATCGTTGTGCGGCATTATTGACAAACAGCCCCATAAGCTTAGCCCTCAGATGATCACGGCAATCGCTTTGCACGTATTGATCAATGGCGTGAATCAATGCACCTACTGTTAAATCTTTTTGTTCAATCATAATAGCAGCGCCTGCTTCCTTTAAAACTAATGCGTTATATTTCTGGTGATTCCCCGCAAATGGATACGGCACCAAAACCGATGGGATAGCAAATGCCCCAAGCTCAGAAATAGTGGCTGCACCCGCACGGGTAATCACAATATCAACGATTGAATATAACTCTTCTATCGGACTAATAAAAGCAAATGGAATTACAGGAAACTTGGATTCCTGGTATTTTGTCCTGTAAGCGTCAAATTCATTCTTGCCTGTCATATGAACGGCTTGAATATTTCCTCGCGTTCCCAACACAGCCATCGTCTCATAAAAAACTTCATTTAAACGTTTACTTCCCTGACTCCCGCCTAATAACGCGATAATCTTTTTTTCCGGTCTTAAACCAAATTGCCGGCAAATATCTTCACGTGAACGTAATGAAGGCTGATCGTGACAAGGACATCCTGTCCATACCGTCTTGGCTGTCCCTAAATAACGAAAACTTGATTTAAAACTAACCGCTATTTTTTGAACACATTTAGAAAGAATACGGTTAGCTTTACCCGGCACGACATTTTGTTCATGAATCATAGTCGGATAACGCAGCATGGTTCCAGCACTAATTAACGCGAACGACCCATAACCGCCAAAACCGATTATCTTATCTGGTTTAATTCGATTGATAATCTTAACTGATTGAATAATTGCCCTTGCCATAGCTAAGGCAAAGGAACAGCAACCGGAAATAGAGCGGTCCTGAAAACCTTGAGCGACGATGTTTTGACATGTGAAGCCTAAACCATTGATCTTTTCCTGCGCAATCCCTAAAACCCCGGCAAAAAAAACCTCATGCCCTCGTTTTCTTAATTCTAGCGCAGTCTCTAACGCAGGAAAAATGTGCCCTCCACTGCCCCCCGTCGCTAGAATAACCTTCATGCCTTATAATCCCCACTCTTGGAAATATTAAGCAATAAACCAATAGCAACTAAATGAAAAACCAAGGCGGAACCGCCGTAGCTAATAAAAGGAAGGGGCAAACCTTTAGTCGGAAACGCCCCGATTGAAACCCCCACATTCACCATAGCCTGCAGGCCCATCATCATGACAATCCCTATGCTTAAAAAATACCCAAAGGCATCGTGGGTCTGACGGATAATCCGCGTCCCTATCCATATAAACAATACAAAAAGAATAATGACCGCTAAAGTTCCGATTAATCCTAACTCTTCCCCGATAATAGAAAGAATAAAATCAGTATGTGCGGCTGGAAGATAAAATAATTTCTGCTGGCTATGCCCCAATCCTACGCCGAAGACTCCGCCGGAACCTAAGGCCATCTGCGATTGGGTCAATTGAAATCCAATGCCTTGGGCATCCTGCCATGGGTCAAGAAAAGCAATGATGCGTGCCATCCGGTAAGGCGCCTTAATAATCAAATAAGCAACTCCCAAAATGCCGCCTAAACCAATTAAAGACATATGGCGCATACGCGCCCCGGCGATGAACAACATAACCAGAACAACGACAGCAATCTCAACTGTTGTCCCTAAATCAGGCTGTTTCACCGTAAGGGCGCAAACAATCCCCATTAAAAGAATTGGCGGCAGAAAGCCGCGCCAGAAGCTTTTCACTATCGCCTGCTTACGTGCCAAAAAATCTGCCGTAAAAATAATGACAGCAAGTTTTGCTAACTCCGAAGGTTGAAAATTAAAAATGCCCAGCTTAAACCAACGCCTCGCGCCATAACTTTCTTTTCCTATATGCGGAATTAAAACTAAGGCCAGCAAAATGATACAAACAATCAAAATCCTGCGCGCGTAAGGCTGCAGCAAACGGTAATCAAACATCATCACCACGGCAGTCGTGCCTAATCCAAGCGCCAAGAAAAATAAATGGCGCTTAAGGTAATACAAACTATCTTTAAAATTCGCCAAGGCATTCACACAGCTGGCGCTGTAAATCATGACGATACCGATACAAATCAACGCCATGACGACAATGGTCAACGAAATGCGGTTATCTTTCATCTTATGTTAACCCCTTTACAATATCCTTGAAACTCCGTCCTCTATGCT
>CAZCHB010000028.1:0-10607 GCA_964498235.1 uncultured Planctomycetales bacterium | reverse complement strand
GACCGCATCCCCCTCCTGAGCCAAGGCCCGGGCGAATTCCACCGCCTCCTTTAGAGTCACACATGCGGTGACAGGCACAACATCATCAAATGTTTCTTGTAACTTTTCCTTAGTCTGCCCCATCACAACCAAATGTCTTACCTTAGCCTTCATTAAGTCTTTTAACGGCGAAAAATCTAAATGCTTATCACTGCCTCCGCATATCATCACCATAGGCTTTGTCAAATGAGTTAACGCCCAGCGCCCAGCTTCGGGTGTTGTCGATTTTGAATCATTGATATAGTCAATCCCATCTAATGTACGAACAAATTCCTGACGATGCTCAACTCCTTTAAATTCAGCAAACACCTTACGGCAAACATGCTCGGATACACCAAACACCTTAACGGCGGCCATGGCAGCCAAAAAATTTGGATTATCAATATTTTTAGGGCAATTCGGCCCATTAAAAAAAATGACTTTGGCATTAAGGACAGCTTCTAAGGGTTTGAATTCTTCTTGATTAATATTAAGAAGAGCAAAGTCCGTCGGCTTTTGATTCGCAAAAATTTTTAACTTGGCATCAAAATATTCCTGTAAATCTTTATGCCGGTCTAAATGGTTCTGGCTAAAATTAAGCCAAATAGCCACGTAAGGCCTAAAATAAATCGTCGATTCTAACTGAAAAGAACTAATCTCCAATACCACAATATCATCAGGCTTAAGTCCTAAAACATGATTTGAAAAGGGACTGCCGATATTTCCACATAAAATAACATTCTTGCCGGCTGTTCTAAGGATATCGCTGATTAAAGTTACCGTCGTGGTTTTTCCATTGCTTCCTGTCACCGCAATAATAGGGCAAGGGCATAAGTGATAGGCAAACTCAATTTCTCCCATCACCGTAATGCCCGCTGCACGGGCCCACATAACAGGGGGAATATCCTGCCTCACACCAGGACTTAGAACAAGATAGTCGCTGTCCTCAATAAATGCCTGTGTATGCCCGCCGCACTCAACCGATACTTCATTAGGTGATTCCAAATGGTTTAATTCTTGAGCGACACGTTCACGCGCCTGAAACTCAGAAATCTTGGCCCTTCCGCCCTTTTGGCAAACGGCATTGGCAACGGCGATGCCGCTCCTAGCCGCACCAATAATTGTAACTCGCTTACGTTGAAGGTCTATGCTCATATTAACGAATCTTTAATGTGGTCAAGGTTAACATAGCCAGAATAATGGCTACGATCCAAAACCGTACAATAATTTTATTCTCATTCCAACCGGACAACTGCAAATGATGATGAAAAGGCGACATCTTAAAAATTCGTTTTCCTGTTAATTTAAACGACAAAACCTGCAAAATGACTGATCCTGCCTCGATGACAAAAACTCCGCCAAGCACTATCAACCAAATTTCTTTCTTAATAAAAATCGCGATAATACCGAGCGCACCGCCTAAGGCTAAGGAACCAACATCGCCCATAAAAACAGTAGCAGGATGGCAATTAAACCATAAAAATCCTAAACTTGCCCCCACCATGGCCGCACAAAATACTGTAAGTTCTCCCGCACCCGGCACGTAGGGAATAAATAAATACTCACTTAAATTTGTGTTGCCAGTCACATAACTCAAGGCCCCTAACGTAAACGCTACCATCAAGGTTGTTCCAATGGCCAAGCCGTCTAAGCCGTCGGTCAAATTTACCGCGTTGGACGACCCCACCACGGCTAGAATAACCCAAAAGACAAAAAATGCGCCTAAATCAATAAATAAGTTCTTTAGAAAAGGGATATCTAGATTGGTCGTAATATTAGGATTTAAATAAGCATACACCGCCGCGGTTAACGCGATGATGATTTGCCATAACATCTTATCACGGGAACGGATCCCGCGGTGTTTTCCAATACCTTTTAATTTAATATAATCATCTACCCCGCCGACAACGGCAAGGCTTATGCAAACAAAAAGCGTTACTAGAATCAGATGGTTACCTAAATTAGCCCAAAGCAGGACCGATGCCAGAATACTTCCGATAATAAAAATGCCCCCCATGGTCGGCGTGCCTTCTTTCTTATGCTGGAATTGATCCAGCGCCGGGGCATCACCGCGCTTAGCATTTTCCTTGATCCGCCGCTCCTTGGACATCCGGATAAAAATCGGCCCAAAAATAATACATAATAAAAACGCCGTCACTGCCGCCATCCCCGCGCGGAAAGTAATGTAACGAAATATGTTAAGCCCAACAAACAAATCCGTGTAATGCGACAAATAATGAAACATACGTGAGCACCTAACTTTTTGGAAGTATTTATTCTATTGAAAAAACTTAACTTAAGGACGCTCTAGGCGACGCCAGCAAAAATTCCACCACAGCTTCCATCTTCATCCTTCGTGACCCCTTAACCAATACCGCATCCCCATTTCGAAAAACCTTCGATAAACATTGCTGGGCTTCTTCGATATCCTTACAGGAAAAGGCCTGCATCTCTTTATTGCGCTTTTTTGATTCTGAAGCAATCAAGCGCGATAGTTGACCAACGCTGATAACCACATTGACACTCGACAAACCCGCAGCTTGACCAATAGCCTTGTGAAGTTCTCTTGCCCTAACGCCTAATTCAAGCATGTCTGCTGCCACAAATATCTTTTTACCATCAACATTTAACGCATCTAAGGTCTGCAGGGCACTTCGCATCGATACAGGATTCGCATTATACACATCATTAATTAGCCAGCCGCTTCCAAGGCGCAGGATCTGCCCCCGTCCCTGTGGAAATTCAAAACGCTTCAGGGCCAAGGCTATGTCAGCAGAAGAAACCTTAAACAAATGACCGCAGGCAAAAGCAGCTAAGGCATTATAAATATTATTTGTCCCGCAGGAATTCAACTCAATTTGTATTCTGCCAATTGAAAATCTTAACCGGCGGCCCCCATCTATCCTAATACGATCCGCTAAGAAATCTGATTTTTTTTTGATGCCGTAGGTAATGATATTAAAACCTGCCTTCCGGCAAATTCGATGTTTCGACAAATATTTATCATCAGCATTAATAATAACCGTACTGTCTTTGGACATAAATGCTGTCAATGCCCATTTTTCTTTTAATACACCCTCAGGCGTCCTAAGCTTGGCCAAATGACCTTCTCCAATATTAGTAAACACTGCTAAATCTGGACGGGCTACATCAGCAAGCCAAGGAATATCCCCCGGTTGATTAGTCCCGCACTCAAGAATAACCATTTGATGCGCTGGCTTAAGTTTAAGCAAGGTCATGGGTACGCCAATATGATTATTTTGCGTGCCCTCATTCTTTAAAACCTTATACTTACGGCTTAACACGCCGGCAATCATTTCTTTTGTCGTAGTCTTCCCTGCACTTCCGGTCAATGCAATTACCGGCGCCTTAAACCGCAGGCGATGGAAACGCGCTAAATCACCAAGAGCACGCACAGTATCTTTAACGAGAATAACCGATATCTTGGGATCATCAATAACAATTGGCTGGTGGACCAGAATAACCCTCACGCCTTTTGCAATGACATCCTTAACAAACTCATGGCCGTCAAAAATTTCTCCTTTAATGGCTATAAACAGCTGGCCTTTAATGACTGCACGCGAATCGATGCTAATACTGCGCACCAATCCTTGATGGTCACCGCTAATAAGCTTTCCATTTGTCGCTGACAATATTTGGTCAATGGTGAACATTAAAGAAACTTTCCACAATCTTACGTTCATTAAACTGGATAGTTTTATCTTTCAGGATTTGATAATCCTCATGCCCTTTGCCTGCCAATAAGATAATATGACCCTTTTTAGCCGACGACAATGCTTGGGTAATAGCTTCCCTTCGATCAGGGCAAACAATATAATTTGTTGTTGTAAATCCACTGAGGATATCATTAATAATTGCCTGAGGATCTTCACTTCGAGGATTGTCACTAGTCACAAAAGCAAAATCAGCGAATTGGCTGACCGCTCTTCCCATCTTGGGACGCTTAGTCTTATCCCGATCTCCGCCGCATCCAAAAACAACAGTAATCTTACTACAACCGATAGTGCGCAGCGCGCCTAACACATTAACCAATCCATCCTCCGTATGTGCGTAATCAATAAACACTGCAAAATCCTGTCCGCAATCAACCAACTCCAGACGCCCAGGGATATAACTTAGCAGGTCGATGCCGCTTTTAATCACTGTCAATGGCACCTTTAAGAAGAATGCGCACGCGGCGGCGGCTAGGATATTATACACATTGTGCCTACCCACCAAGCGCGTTGATACAAACAATGATCCATCTGGAAAAATAATATCAAATTGCGTGCCTGATACATCATAACGGATATTCTCCGCGCGCACAGCCGCTTTAGCGTCAATCGCGTAGGTTAACACCCGGCCTTTACTTGATTGTACTAACCGTTTACCATAAACATCATCGCTATTAATAATAGCACCGGCATTATCCCCTAAACTGGTAAAAAGCAGCGCCTTAGCCTGAAAATAATCTTCCATGGTCCTATGATAATCCAAATGATCTTGGGTTAGATTAGTAAAAACAGCCGCCGTGAAGTTAATTCCATCAAGCCTGCCCTGATGAAGCGCATGCGATGACACTTCCATCACGCACGCATCGACCTTCTCTTGTTTTAAATGAAACAAAAAACGCTGTAAATCCAGGAAACCAGGCGTAGTATTCTTAGATGGATAGATTCTTTTGCCAACACGATAGTTAACTGTTCCAATAATACCGCATTGCATACAGTTAGCATGAATAATAGATTCTAAAAGATAGGTAATCGTTGTCTTTCCGTTGGTTCCAGTAATACCGACGGTACAAACGTCCGCGGAAGGATTACCGTAAAAAATACGTGCCGCCTGCCGCAAAAATACCTTGGGGTCATCAACGTCGACCAAGGCAACTTCTTGAGGGATCAAATAATCACCGATCTGCCGGCTAGATCCATGAATCGCAACCGCCCTTGCTCCTTTAGTAATGGCATCTTTGATAAAATCAGCACCATTGACACTTAAACCAGGTAACGCGACAAACAAGCCATTAACTTGCTCTTCACGAGAATCACAAGACAAGATATTAATGACATAATCCTTAAAACGGGAATCAATCTTTGCATGAGGTATTTGGTTAATTAAATCAATTAGTCGCATCATTCTTAATCTTTGTAAAGAATCTAATCATAATATTGGAGCGTTGAATTATCATTACTGTTATTCTGATCATTGGCGCCTGCACTACCATCACCAACATCCATGGCATTTAAATACCTTAATGAATTCTCTACAACTTCTTTAAAAACAGGCGCGGCAACCAAACCGCCGTAATAGACCGGATGAGGCTCATCAAAAACAACAACGCATGCCAATCGAGGATTCTCGACCGGCGCGAAACCGATAAAATTTGCATAAAAATTTGAATGAGAATATTTTCCTCCCACAACCTTTTGGGCTGTTCCTGTTTTCCCAGCAACACTAACCCCTTTTATCTGGGCTTTTTTTGCGGTTCCATTATCAACAACCCCTTGCAGAATTGCGTGCAAACGCTTAGATGTCTGCTTCGTCATAATTCTATCTAAGATTTGCGGTTTATGCTCTTGAATAATTTGATTATGGACATCCTTAACATATCTAACGACAAATGGCCTCATATAAACACCGTCATTCGCAATCGCCGAAATCGCTGACACCAATTGTAAAGCAGTGACTGTTACTTCCTGACCAATTGGAATTGCACCAATTGATGTCTTCGACCATGATTTAACAAGTTTTAAATTTCCTTTAGCTTCACCGGGTAAATCTATGCCTGTCTTAATCCCAAAACGGAAACGGTGCGCGTAACTATAGACCCTGGCCGGCCCTAACCGTTGCGCCACCTTTACTGTTCCAATATTACTAGAACGCTCAATAACCTGCTTAAATGTCAGATTACCTTCTGGCTCATGGTCATGTAAGGTATGGTTGGCCACCCTATATGCCCCATGTTCACAATCAATAATATCTGTTTCTTTAACCACCTGCTCCTGCAAAGCAGCGGCGGCGGCAACAATCTTAAATACGGAACCAGGCTCATATGTATAAACAATAGCCCTGTTTGTCCTGCTCTCCGCCGAGCTTTTTCCAGGATCCTCTAAATTATAAGTTGGACGATTAGCAAAAGCTAAAATCTCGCCAGTTTTTGGATCCATCACAATAATACTAGCACCCTTAGCGTTATACTTATGGTACATTTTATCTAAAGCACGTTCCGCGATATACTGAATTGTCTCATCAATAGTCAACACTAAATCAAAACCATCCACAGCCGGAACATAATCTTTATCTAAAAGCAGCTCACGTTGATGCGCATCCCTTAAAATAATTGAACTGCCTTCTTTGCCCTTTAAGAAACGATCATAATCTCGTTCAAGCCCTTCCAACCCATTATTATCCATTCCTGCAAATCCAACTAAATGAGCGGCTAAGATTTTATTAGGATAAAAACGTTTACTTTCTTTAACAAAGCCAATGCCGGGAAATTTCTTCTTTTTAACAGCCTCATAAACAGATTGGGGCAGTTTACGCTGCAGCCAAACAAAATATTTATCTTTATCCACTTTCTTCTTTAATAGAACAGGATCCATCTTAATTATCGCCGCTAATTCATTAATAATATGATCTGGATCATGCTGTTTACGCAGGGTGCGCGGATTAGCAAATAAAGAATACACTGGAAGATTAATAGCCAACGGCCTAAGATTACGGTCATAAATGGTACCGCGCTTAGGATCAATTGAAACTAAATGCTCATGCTGACGCTGTGCCAAATCAGCTAAATGAGTTGACCGAAAAATCTGGATATATAAAAGAAAACCTATTGAATAGACAAACCCAATAACCAAAAGAATAAATACAACGGCAAATCGAAAAGAATATTTACGCAGATACAATGTGTTGCCTCAATGATCCCAAGCTTTGGCTTCTTGGGGAGATAAAAATGATAGTAAATTCCAAAGCGGAGCTTCAGCTTTCACACGCGGTTTTTCTAAAGGCCTACTCGGAGCACGAAGGGCAGGTGCAGAGTATAACATAACCCGGTCATGCCCCATAAACTGAAGCCCGCCATCTTTATCCAATATCTCTTGGCCTAAATAATTAGCAGATTTTAACGACAAGATTTGATGGTCAAGAGCACCATTACTGTCATTTAATTCACGCATCTTGCGTTCTTTGTCTTTTCCTTTGTACGCCAAGTCAACAATCTGCATCTGCATATTTATATATATCAGCGCCATTACAGTCGCGGAACTCATTATCTTTGCCCATCTTCCTATATTCATATTATCCTTTGTATCGCCCGCACCTTTGCACTACGGCTTCGGGAATTCACATCACACTCAGCCTCTGTCGGCTGTTGAGGTCTCTTCGTTATAATTTCAGCTATTGCCTCTTGGGCTAGACGACGAAAAGCAGTCTTAACAATCCTGTCTTCTAATGAATGAAAAGCAATAACACATAACCGTCCACCCGGCTTTAATACCTTAAAACATTTTTCCAATGCATCTTTTAAAGAGCCTAGCTCATCATTAACCGCGATGCGCAGCGCCTGAAAAGTACGCGTGGCCGGATGAATCTTACCGCGTGTATACCCGTGCGGCAAAGCCCTCAGCACGATATCAGCCAACTGTTTTGTCGTTGTAATCCGATCTTCTGATCGACGATAAACAATGGCTTTGGCAATACGCTTGGCAAAACGGTCTTCGCCATACTCTTCTATCATCACAGCTAATTCAATTTCGCTTAAACCATTAATTAAATCTTGTGCCGATGGGCCTTGGGCTGCATCCATGCGCATATCCAAAGGGCCTTCCTCCTTAAAAGCAAAGCCGCGCAATGGATTATTCAATTGGAAACTGGAAATGCCAAGGTCTAACAAAATCCCGTCGACAGCCGCTTCTTTAGCTGAAACTAAGTGTTGGTCAATGTCTTTGAAATTACCCTGCAACAAATCAACCCTTAATTCAAAACCACTGAGCCTCTGCTTTGCTTCAGCCAAAGAAGCACTGTCACGGTCAATGCCTATCAAATGTCCTGTTGGGCCAATCGCCGTCGCCATCAATGCCGCATGACCGCCCATACCTAACGTACCATCGACGGCAACACCTCCAAGCGGAAGTTTAAGCAAATCCATGACTTCATTAGGCATTACTGATACATGCGGCGAATCACTAGGATAAATCAAGCATCCCCTCGGCCGTTTGCTCAAAATCAGTACTAGTTTTGTTAAAGAACTCCTGCCACGATTTGGTGTCCCAAATTTCAATGCGGTTAGCTACGCCTATCACAACAGCATCTTTTTTAATACCGGCAAAACTTTTCAAATAGTCAGGAATGATAAATCGCCCTTGGCGATCCGGCACCACTTCAACAGCTCCGGAAAAGAACATCCGGTTAAAATTACGCGCCTGCTGCTTTGTAAATGATAACCCTTTAAACTTATTCTCCTGCAAACGCCATTCCTGATCGGAAAACATGAAAATACATTTATCTAAACCCCGGGTCACAAAAAATTTCTCAACACCGTTTTCTTTCGCCACTTCACGCAATCGCGAGGGCAAAATTAAACGTCCCTTTGTATCTATCCCATGGGCATACTCGCCATAAAACATATGTGAGCACCAGACTTACTAAACCTGTTTAAATTTGAGATATTACTCCACTTTACACCACTTTGAACCACTATTTGGAGTATATAAGCCCCTTATTATTTTGTCAACCACATAAATTAAATAAAAAAACCGCGGTTTTTATTACGCGGCTGAGCAAATCGGATATTTACTGTTCAATCTTACTTGCTTAAAAGGAGGGTTTTAGCTCGTTTGATGTCCTTGTTAATTTGTTCAATAAGCGCATTAAGAGTAGGAAATTTTCTCTCATCGCGGATCTTAGCAATAAACTCAACCTCAATAATATCACCATAAAAATGACTCTGAAAATCAAAGATATATACTTCTAAATGCACCTTTAAATCTCTGCTTTTGAATGTCGGACGTTGGCCTAAATTAGCTACACCCATTAATGTTTTATTTTTCCACAATACGCGGACAGCATAAACACCTTGAGGAGGCATAATATCATTCTGGTAATTAACATTTGCTGTCGGGAAACCTAATAGTTTACCGCGGCCTTCACCTTTAACCACAATACCAAATACAGAAAATGGCCTTCCCAACAATTGCTTAGCTTCCTTCAAATTACCTTCAGCGATTAGGCGACGCAAGCGCGTACTGCTAATTGGCTCATTACCTTGCTTTAACGCTTCCACCGCATGCATCTCATATCCGCATTCCATAGCCAATAACTTAAATAAATTAATGTCTCCAGCACGGTTTCGACCAAAACGAAAATCCTCACCGACAAATACGGCTTTAACATTAAGACGTTTAACAAGAAAGTTACGGATAAAGTTCTGCGGCTCGATGTGAGCAAACTTTTTCGTAAAAGGCATGACTAAACAAATATCAACGCCCATACCCGCCAACAACTTCAAGCGATGCTCTAGAGATACTAAATACCCTAATTTAATCTCAGGCTTTAATACGTGTGCTGGGTGAGGAAAAAAGGTAATCACCATGCTTTGCGCCTTAAGGGCATGCGCTTTTTTAAGCATTCTATTAAGCAACAATTGATGCCCACGGTGAAGCCCATCAAAAATGCCGATGGCCGCAACGGTGCTTCTTAATTTAGCTTCGGAAGCTTTGAATATGACCTTCATTCAGATCCTCTAAACTAACCGATTGATCAATACCGTAAGGCCCCACCCTGGTGCGCTCAATCTGGCAAATACAAGCGCCGCAGCCTAAGACATCGCCGACATCCTCAGCCAATTGCCTGACATAGGTTCCCTTGGAGCAAGCCATAAAGAACTCAACATCAGGCAGATTAAACTTAAGTAATTTTAATTGGTCAATACGCACCTTACGCGCCGCGCGCTCAACCTGCTTACCCTGACGCGCAAGCTTATATAAACGTTCCCCTTTATACTTAACGGCAGAGACCATCGGCGGCAATTGTTCAATGTCACCGGTAAATTGCTGAAAAACTTTTTCAACCTGCGCTTGTGTTATTTTATCAAAAAGCTTCTCTTCTAATGTTTGCCCCATAATATCTGCCGAAGATGTTTTAACCCCCAAGCGCAATGTTGCCCGATAGGCTTTATCAAAAGCCACAAACTGATCTGATAATTTAGTAGCCTTACCAAGCAATACGACCAAGACCCCCGTGGCCATTGGATCTAACGTACCTGCATGCCCAACACGGCGCATGTTAAAAACACGGCGCACACGGCTGACCACATCATGAGAGGTAATCCCAGCTGGTTTGTTGATGACCACAATACCTTGACGCTCAACAACAAGACTTCTTTCTTTAATTGTCATATCTATTAACCTTTTATTTGTTTGGCAATCGCTGACATTATTTGATTTCTAGCTGGCACTAGCCCGTCAAAAACCTTAGCGCCTGCCGCTTTGATATGACCGCCGCCATTAAATTTCATTGCTAAGGCCGCGACATTAAAATTACCCTGACTACGCAGATTAACCCTGGTCTCTTTCGAATTTACTTCCGTT
>CAZCHB010000027.1:0-14632 GCA_964498235.1 uncultured Planctomycetales bacterium | reverse complement strand
TACTGTGCCGCTTGGGTATATTTCTTCTGGTTATAATAAATAGCGCCTAAATTATAATACGTCCAGAAATACGCCGGATTAAGCTTTAATGAATTATCGTAGGCCTTAACAGCTCCGTTCAGGTCTCCTTTTCGCTCTAGGCAAAAACCTAGCATCGCATACGCTTCCGCACGGTGTGAGGGGATAAATTCAATAACCCTCTGATGGTAGGCCGCGCAATCTTCTGCGTTTTTACGGTTGTAATTATCTTTTTTATCGATAAATTCCGTAAAATAATTGATCGGCGGGGTTAAACGGCTTAAGGTTTGTAGTTTTGCATTCTGAACAAGCTTCATGTGATTTGGCGAGCATAAAATAAACAAGCCAAGGAAAGCATACAAAACCCAGCATCTATTAAATATGCTCTTCACGCCGTCTCTCCAGAATGAGCCAAATTAAAACCATCGAGAAACCAAGCAGTAAAGAAACATTTAGTCCATACTGCCAGGGCTCACCGTAAATAAACTCTACCCTGTTTAATCCAGAGGGAACCCAAATGCCTTTAAAAGCAATGTTTGCCCTTTGTAATTCAACGGCCTTTCCATTAATGGCGGCATGCCAACCCGGATCATAGGCGTCATTATAGACTAAATATTTTTTCTCTTTAAAATTTGTTTCTAACATAAGCCTATTAGCATCATAGGCCAACACTTTTAATCGCGCAGAATTTCCTTCAAAACCCTCAAATTGATCCCAACGGCCCTGCATCATCGATGGGAAATCATTGAAAACCCGCTCATGATCGTAGGCAATTAGACGGTGGTGATTTAAATAAATAAAGGTATACTTGTCACTGTTAGCATTTAAATAGTTATACCAATATGGCGCAATGTATACTACCGAATAACCGACGGTTTTCTTCTGGGAAGGATCTAACTTGACGTTCTTGGTAAATCTAAATTCAGGCCGGTATAAATCATACGCGTAAGGGTACTGGTATGGTTTTTCGTTGCGGCTCAAATAACCATACACCTCCAATGGCTGGACCAATACACATAAACTAAGTACAGCTGTCATCCCTAAAGAAAAAAATTCTTTGCCATAATAGTACGCCCTAAACACAAAATAACTTAAGGCCACAACCAAATAATTAGATATAACCGTGTCCCTGTTTATCAGCAGTAAAATCAAGCCCCCTCCATGGACCAAATAGATAATTGCCAAAGGAACACGTTTCTCCTTAATCCCTTTTAGAAGCCCGCTTAATTGGTCAACGACAAATAAAGCAAATAAAGGAATAAGCATAAACCATAAAAAGAAATGCAAATTTCGAAAATACTTAAAAAAAGATATGTACTTATATAAAACGCCGTGCACAGGCAAAAAATAAGGCACAACAACACAAAGTAAAAGAAAACCGCATAAGAACAAAAACATTGAACGCCGGGTAATCCTGTTAAATGCCCCTAAGGCTAATATAATCAAGGCGAAAATAGGAAAATACAAGACAGCAAAACGCATCCGTTTCATATCTGAGAAATAACTGGAATAAAACAAGTCTTCGGGAATTCCCCAATCTGACACAATCTTGTAATCAACAACCAGCTGATTCTTCGCTTCGGATTCACCATGACGGCCTGGAATAACCACCTGCCCCTGGGACGCAGTCTTTAAAAATAATATCGACGGTATAAAGGCAATAATTAAAAACACCGTACAGGCCAAAGCCATTATTTTATGTTTGTTGACAAACCTTAGGCCGTTGACGGCTATTGGAAAAACTTCCTTAGGGTAAATAAGGACAAACGAAATGAGTCCAACTATAAAAAAAGCCAGAAAATATAACGGGATATAGGTTGTCAGTAACACGGCCGCGCTCAATGTTACGCCTAGGAAAGCCCATTTCTTCCAGCCCTGAACAAGCGCCGTTAGAAAGTAAAAGAACCAAATCAACGGAACAACAACTAGAATCATATAGGAATCAAAAATGCGTGTCCCTAACGACGAAAACATTAAAATAAAGGTTCCCGTCAAGCAAGCAGGCTGGTCTTTATATATCCTCATGGCTAATAAATAAAAGCCAACCATCCCCAATAGGTAATACCCCGCCATTGACCACAAATAAACTTCACGGAAAGGAATTCCCGCCTTAACAAAAAGCGTCATCACCAGATACAAAGGATTGTACGCCCCCATCCTACGCAAGAAAAATTCATTACCGTTACCGCCGTAATCATTAAAGAACGGGTCCCAGAGAGGAAAAACCCCTCTAGCTAACGATTCGACATAAAATTTAATATGATCGTAATAAGAAATCGCATCTGAGGTTAAGGTTAGCCGGCTGGTCAGAAAACCCCAAAAGCAATACACCCAACAAATAAACGCCAGGATAAAGAAAATGGCAGTTGTTGCCTTTAACTTTTTAACAGATTTTTCCATGCTTATAAGGACGCGCTTTATTTTTTTCTGCTTTTTTAGCTATCTCAGCCTCAATATCAATGCCCATGCCGCCGCATAAATCAAATAGACGGATAAAAGTGTCCGCTAACTCTTCCTTAAAATTAGCCTGATCCTGATGCCGGTATCCCTCCATCGCTTCAGCCAATTCAGTGACTACAAGCATCAAGGCCTCTCCAACATTACGTTCCTTTTCCCAAAATCCTTTTTCCTTTGCAATCGCGTGGCAATAGGCGCACCATTCGTTGATACCTAATTTTGTTGTGTCCATGTTTTTCTCCCTCATTATGCTATTGATGGGTTTCTAAGAACTTAACCATGTCCGCAGCCAGCGGTGATTGTACCTTGATCATTTTGGCCGTTATCGGATGAGACCACTCTAATTGCGCGGCATGCAGGGCTGTACGCCTGAAGCGCAGGGCAAAATCTTTACGAAATGCGTATTTATCCTCGCCGACCAAAGGAAAACCAATCTTAGAGAAATGAATACGGATTTGGTTCGTCCGACCTGTTACAGGCATCACATCAACGACGGTAAAATCCTTGCAATAATCTTTCACCTTATAATACGTCAGCGCGGACTGTGCGGGCATATTACGCTGAAATTTGCGCTGATAGAAATCCTTAATTGGAATCCGTATTTTGCCTTCCGGCGGCTGCAAACGGCCATGCACAAAAGCAATATAATTCTTTTTTACCTTTTTATCTTTAAACAACTGCATCAAAAGCTGTTGATTAGCCTTTCCTTTAGCAAATAAAATAACCCCTGACGTATCACGGTCAAGTCGATGGGCAGGATGCAACGAACAGTCCTTACTATACTGTTCATTGACTAAACTTACAAGATTGATTGCTTCATTTTTATCGGTTGGGATTGTTAATAACCCGGCAGGTTTATCAAAAACAATGCATGCGTTGTCCTCATAAAGGACAGGTACAGCCTGATTAGCCATTCGATTTTTCTTTTATTACGGAATCGACAAACTCAGTAATGATTTTGGAATCCTTGGGGCTGATATCACTAAAAAAAATAGCGGTCAAAAAATGATCGCCATCCTTAGCTGTTTCCGTGCGGACGACAACCCCTTCACAATGAATACGCTTTGTGGCTATCTTATTATTCTTGCGCAGGGGAAGAAGTAAATTCAGCTTAAGCTTGGTCATCGGCGCGATGAATTTACTGCAGCGGCAAAACGCCCCAGAACAGCTTAAATTCGTCGTCTCTGTCACAATGTCAAGATCCCCGCTGGAAATCTTGACTGGTACATTATGCTCTAAACGAGGATGCCGGCGGCGTTCTGCCCCATTAGGCTTAAATGATGACACAGTAGCTCCTACTCTTTAGGCGCTTCAGCAGCAGCTGCTGCTTTAGATGCGGCGGCACTAGCAGATGCTTTCTTAAAACAATTATTATTGCAATAGTAAGCCCCATTACGATAAAAACGGCGGGCCTTCTTTAATGGTTTTTTACATGCCGGACAATTCTTTACTTCCTCAACGACGGCTTTTGCTTCATCTGCCATAATACCTACTCCCCTTTCAAATCTCTTCCTGTTAATATGTTCTTTTTTTCTTGGGTCTGGATAAATTGATCAATCGCCGGATCGCGGTATTCTTCTTGTAAGAATTGAATCCCCACATCAAATGACTCACTGTAAGGGACTTCCCTAACCCAAACCACCTGACCCTTAACCGGAACAAGCCGTACCGGGGAAGTCAAATGTAATTTTAATTGAACAACCGACCGCAGGGGGATAAAAGTACCCACGCGGATCCGAACACCGCCAAGGCTTAAATCAGCAGCCATGCTGTTGGACAAAAGCTCCCCCTCTGTTTTCTTATATTCAACAGAGTCACGAAATAAAAAACGGGGAAATTGCCGTTGATCCATGGACGCTAGTATAACATAAACTTATTTAGACTCAATGGAAATAATTTTACTTCAAGTCAACAAAAGGACGGGTTCCGAAACAGCCTTACGGCCGCTTCGGAACCGTTTTGTGGAAGCCATCCCGCCCCATACGGGATGGCTGAGGGAGAATTTTATTTCTTCAACACCTTATCTAAATAATGGGCCGCATGATCACGTCCACCTAAACCAAAGGCCAAACCTAAGGCCAAGCTCAAGGCTGCAATCATGAGGATTAACGGTGTGCCGGTAAATAAATATCCAAGGCCGATCGCATTGACAAAACTCGTCAAGGCCATGAGCACCACCGCCCATTTAGTGAATGTGGCTAACATTTCAGGCTTTGGCATCGCCGTATTGGCCGCGACAACACGGACAAAGACGGAAACGATGTGGGCTAAGAACATCCCCACCATTAACGTAATGACCCCCGTTAATACCGTTGGGACATACGTCATGATTGGTTCCGTTACCGGACCAATGACGCTGATGCCGGCATAGCCTAAGGCAATGATTAATGATGTAATAGTGACGCCGATTGTCACGACATAGCCAATCAAGTCGCTTACAGGGCGCTTAATCCCACCCGTTTCAAGCACATGGCTTAAGCCGATGGTATGGCTTACCTTATCGACGTGTATCTTCTTTAAGATGGAAGCAAGCAATTTGCCTACTTCACGTGCCACCAACCCTCCAATCACCAAGGCAGCCAAAACGCCCAACACGGTTGGGATGTAACTTGTGATGATACTAAAAACTGTTTTAAGTGGTTCAACGATGAATGTAAAAGTATTCATACGAGACCATCCTTTCCGCCCATCTAAAACGTTCTTAGTGGACTAGATCCTCGCCTGCCTGCGGCAGCGCTCAGCTCTTACTACAAGGATAGCACCTGTCAAGGTGAAAACAAGGCCATATGGCCGTTTTAGAGAAAAGGCTTTCTTAACAGAACAAAAAAAGACCACTTAAGCGCAAGCTTAAATGGTCTTATATTAAAGAGATGTAATTTATATACAGAATTATTTCTTATGCGCTTCTAGATTAATTGTAATCATAACCTCATTACCCACCGCTAAACCGCCGGCATCCAAGGTCTTATTCCAATTGACCCCGTAATCCTGACGGTTGATTGTCAATTGGCCGGATAAGCCAATTACATCGTCACCCATCATGCCTTTGACCGGACCCGCAACAGATAATGGAATAGACACTTCCTTTGTTACACCTTTAATCGTTAAATCTCCTATCAAGGTTGTCCCATCAAATGACTTGCTGACAAAGGTCAAGGTTGGAAACTTAACCACATCAAAAAAATCAGTACCGCTTAAATGCTCATCACGCTTTTCATTACTTGTGTTAATACTCTTTGATTGGATGGTAGCTTCTGCTTTAAAGCTAGATAAATCCTTAGGATCATACGTTATCGTCCCTGCGTAATCACCGAAAAAACCACTGGTTGTTCCAACGACTAAATGCTTCACCGCAAAACCAATCGTGGAATGTGAGGCATCAATATCATAAACATCCGCGGCAAAGACTTTTCCTGATAAAACAAAACTAACTGCTAAGGCCATCAAACACATAACTTTTTTCATGCCATTCTCCCTTTTTATTTATGATTTTATACCGATCCCTTTTTTCAAAAGGATTAAATTAATCCACACTAACATAATCGTCAACACAAATAAAGTTAACGCGCAATATCCGACGGGAACATCTGAAAAACCAAAGAAGCCATATCGAAATCCATTAATCATATACACAAGCGGATTAAACCATGAAATTGTCTGCCATACAGCAGGCAGATTATGGATAGAATAAAACACCCCGCCTAAATAAATTAACGGCGTCAGGATAAAATTCTGGAAAAACGCCACTTCGTCGAAGTTTTTGGCGAATATCCCATTAATAAGCGCACCTAATGAAAATGCCGTGGATGTAAAGATGGTAAAGAACAATACGATCCAGATATTATAAACCATCGGATGAGCAAAAAGCAATGACACTAAAAAAACTAAAAAACCAACGATAACCCCTCTAATAACTCCACCCAAACAATAGCCGCTGATAATCACCCACTCCGGAGTCGGCGAAACCAGCACCTCCTCGATATTTCGTTGAAATTTTGCTCCGAAGAATGAGCTAACCACATTGCCATAAGAGGAAGAGATGACAGCCATCATCACTAAGCCGGGAATAATAAAGGACATGTAGGAAACACCATTGATCGCAGCAACCTGAGCACCGACGAATTTACCAAAAATTAGAAAATACAAGGTCTGAGTGATGATCGGCGGCAGTAACGTCTGCGACCATATCCTCATGATACGGGTGATCTCTTTGCGGACAATTGTCTTTAATGAAATAAACTGAGCTTGGGGTGTCATGATTTGATGATATCCAAGAATATTTTCTCAAGTTTCTCACCCTTGGTTAAGTTAGCTACCGTATCTAACCGCACCACCTCACCTTTTTTTATAATCGCGGCATTTTGGCACATTTGTTCAACTTCTTCTAAATAGTGCGTCGTTAGAATAATCGTCGTACCTTGACGATTAATTTCACGTAAATATTCCCACATGCCGATGCGCAATTCTACGTCAACACCGGCGGTTGGTTCATCTAAGATTAAAATCTTAGGACGATGGATTAATCCGCGGGCAATCATCAAACGGCGTTTCATCCCGCCAGAAAGAGTACGCGCCATGGACTTGCGCTTATCCCAAAGACCCACTTTTTTTAAGACTTCTTCCGCATCTTTAATAGCTGTTTTATGCGCGATACCAAAATATCCGGCTTGATTAACCACAATATCCAAAACATTCTCAAACATATGAAAATTAAACTCTTGAGGAACTACCCCCAAAAAGTTTTTAGCCGCGCTGAAATCGTTATCAATATCAACACCAAAAACTTTGACCGTCCCCGATGTTTTATTAACCAAACCGGTTAATATCCCAATCAAGGTGGTCTTGCCGGCACCGTTTGCTCCCAGCAAAGCAAAGAAATCACCTTCCTGGACGGATAGACTTACACCTTTAAGGGCTTTTGTTCCTGTCTTGTAGGTCTTATCTAAATTGTTTATCTCGATGGCGTTCATATCTTACCAATGCCCCAGAATATATTTATCGAGAAACCTGGGTCATGATCTAGATGCCCGACAAAAACTTTCGGGCATAACAAGCCTTAATTCTTAACAATGATTACTTCCTCTATCTGTGATAAATCAACCACGGGTTCTACTAAACATTCAACGGTGTGGCTGTTCATTGACGCTTGGATATCCACCACTCGTCCGATCAACACACCCTCAGGAAAGGCAGAGCTTAATTTTGAGGTTAACACATTATCCCCAACCTTGACATCAGCATTATCCGTTAAATAATGCAGACGGCAAATCCCTTCCAATGTTCCGCTTAGTAATCCGCTTTCACGGGTGCGGGCGACTAACGCCGCCACGCTAAAATCCGGGTTTGAGACACTGACCACCTTACTTGTCCTATGCCCAACTTCGATGATTTTTCCAACAACCCCTAAGGTGCTTAGGACCGACATACCAACCGTTATCCCGTCCACCTTACCTTTATTTATAACCAGCGATGCGTTCCAATTTGACGGGTCACGTCCGATCACAAAGGCTATCACTGATTTGAAAGACTGGGCGTGTTTATAATCTGACAACTGTTCAAAGCGTTTGGACTCTCCCAATGCCTCCTGGAGTTTTATATTCCTAGCTTTTAAGATATCGGTTTGTTTTTTTAATTTTAAATATTCGTCGTAGGTTTCACGGTAATAAAATATCTTTTTAAACTCAAAGACAATCCCTTTAACCCAGCCCACATGAGCAGCGCTCGCATCCAATATCGCCAGCGCGTTTAATGTTTTGGGTCTTAGAAAAACAATGGCGACAGGAATAAGAAGGACTGCGGCGTAAATGAAGGTTTTTAGATATTTACGGAACACACCTAGAAGTCAAGCTTAGCCTGCGCTGTAAAACGACGACGCATCGCAGGGGACATATTAAGCGTCTCACCGGTTCCCATAACGACCGCCGTTAATGGGTCATCAGCTACATGGACAGGCAAACCTGTCTCTTCCGCAATACGTTTATCCAAACCGCGCAAAAGAGACCCACCGCCCGCCATAACAATGCCGCGGTCAATCAAATCTGCGGCTAATTCAGGCGGCGTATGCTCAAGCGTTGATTTAGATGCATCAACAATAGCTTGAACAGGATCTTGCAGGGCTTCACGGATCTCGACAGATGTGACATTAATCGTCTTTGGTAAACCAGCGATTAAATCACGGCCGCGCACATCCATATTTAACTCTTCTTCTAATGGGTACGCAGAACCTAAACGGATTTTAATTTCTTCGGCGGTGCGTTCTCCAATCATCAAATTATACGTCTTGCGCAGATATTCAATGATCGCCACGTCCATCTCATCGCCGGCGATGCGGATTGATTTGGCATAGACAAGACCGCCTAATGAGATGACAGCAAACTCAGTTGTACCGCCGCCGATATCGATAATCATGTTGCCGGCAGGCTCATGAACCGGCAACCCAACGCCGATGGCCGCGGATTTTGGTTCTTCAATTAAAATAACACTGCGCGCACCCGCGTGTTCAGCAGAATCAATAACGGCGCGTTTTTCAACTTCGGTAATCCCAGAAGGGATCGCAATAACAATGGTGGGACGAAATGCAAAACGGCTAGGCTGAACTTTTTTGATGAAATATTTAAGCATCGCCTCAGTAACTTCAAAATCAGAAATAACACCGTCTTTCATGGGGCGAATGGCCACAATACTGCCGGGGGTACGTCCTAACATTTTTTTCGCTTCTTCACCGACAGCCACCACACGATTAGTATCTTTTTCAATAGCCACAACGGAAGGTTCACATAAAACAACCCCTTCCCCTTTAACATAAACTAAGGTCGTGGCGGTTCCCAAGTCAATGCCCATGTCCTTGGAAAACATACCCATGAAGGAGTCAGTAATTCTGCGGAAAAGCTTTTTGATTTGATTAATCATGTTCGTCATGATATCCGAAAGCGCAAGCACTGTCAATAGTAACTTAAATCATTCCAAGGGTTTTCATGTCTTTGACAAAGCTTGGATAAGATTTATGAGTGCAGGAAATGTCCTTAACGCGACAGCCGATTTTAAGGCCTAAGACGGTAAAGGCCATAGCTAAACGGTGGTCGTGGTGCGGGTCTAGTATTTGTCCGTTTTTATAACGGGGTAATGGCTTTATGATGAGCGCATCTTTTGTTTCGGATACACACGCCCCTACCTTTAATAATTCTTTACGTAGATCACTGATACGGTCTGACTCTTTTGCGCGGGCATGGTAAATATCAACCAATTTTGTCTGTCCCTTGGCAAACATGGCCAAGACGCTCATGATAGGCACTAAATCCGGACAGGTTTTAAGTGAAAAAGTCCCTCCCTTAAGCTGAAACGGACCTTGCATTGAAATTGCTTTTCCACTTTTTTTAAAAACTACACCCATGCTTTTTAGAAAATCTAGAATATGACCATCAGATTGTACAAAATCGTCGTTAAAATATCCCTTAAGCACAACCTTCGACGGCAATAACGCCGCTGCCGCCATGGGAAAAGCAGCCAACCCATAATCAGAAGGCACATGAAAATTTCTTAAACCCTTAAATTGCTGATTGCCTTTAATGATAATTTCGCGTTGCCCGCGGACAGCGCATTTAATCCCTGCCTGAGCTAAGATTTGGCGGGTCATAATAATATAATCAGCAGAAACTACCTCGTGGCCAGTAATGATAATACGGCTGTCTTCTTTGAGGCGAGGCAATGCAATTAATAAGGCAGAAATAAATTGGGAACTTAAACTGCCGTCAATCTTAATAATTCCTGATTGAAGTTCACCGCCCTTATAACTGATAGGCACGGATTCATTGGGCCCCTTTCCGCTTATCTCCATTCCCTGACGGCGTAACGCGGCACACAGATGATGGTTAGGACGTCCAACCAAGGTTCCCTTGCCTTTAACCACAGAGGCCTTGCCCTGGAATGATAAAAGCGGCAATAAAAACCTTAATGACGTCCCTGATTCCCCCACATTAAATACAGCAGATTTGTTTTTTAAAACTTGCTGGATATTTTTAGCGACGATGGCATCTTCGCAATCCGAAGAGCCAATGATCTTTGATTGGCCGCCGCAGGCCGCCACAAAATAAGCCCGGATCGAATATGATTTCGATGCAGGTAAATAAATAGAACCTTTAAGTTTTGTGAGAGGGCGAACTGTTAAAATCACGGCTTAAAAACCACAATATCGTTTTTACGCACTTTGCGGCTGGAGAAGGGCGGAATAAGATCAGCGGCACAAAGTTCTTCTTGAACTCGGGAGACCTTTACATCCCCTAAATATTCTTCTCCACGATAAACCGACATCACATCCGCGGATTTAATCCCGTTCTTTAATCCTATATTACAGACAACAAATTCCGCTTCCTTATCGACGCTTAGGACGCGGCCACGCACCCCGTCGTTGGGATTGACGACAATCTTATCTAATTCTAATTTACCGCCGCGCTTGGCCGAAGGGACAACTTCACCGGCCACTTGCTGGTCGGGTGTGCGTAAATTGTATGCTTTTAAATCCGCCTTCATCCGCTCATTTTCAGCATCCGCTTTTAATTTAGCTTCTTCGATATATTTTAACGTTGACTGCAGGTTATTGCTCTTATCCTGCTCGGTCTTCAATAATTCCTGAACCTGCTTGTATTTCTTTTCCGCAGCCTCGACATCTGTCCGGATCTTATCTTTTTCCTTCTTTGCGGTATCTAACGCTTCTTTCAGCGACGCATTCTCCGCCTTGATTTGTTTACGCACACCTTCATTTAAATCTATCTCATCAATTAGATTATTAATCTTCTCATCGGCTTCCTTATTCTTGTCTTGGGCAATGGCCAGCTGATGCTTAATCTCTTTCAAATCACCTTGAAGTTTTTCTTCCTGACTGCGGCTTACATCCAATTCCGTCTGTAACTGCTTGCGCGCCTGAATTTCTTTATTGTATAAAAAAAAACCGATCGACGTCGATGCGACAAGCAGGACAAGGATAAGCACCAAGAAAATGGTTAGGGTCTTCCCGCGGGAGTTTAACATGATAATTTATTATAAAAAGATATCATTGATAGTAAAGGTTTTATTTAGGTATCTTGAAGGAACTCTTTAGGAACCGGCGTAGAAAACTCAATATATTGCTTGGTAATGGGATGGATAAAACCAATGCTTTGGGCGTGAAGGGCTAACCGGGGGAAGCTTTCTTTGCGGCCGTATTTATCATCACCTAAAATAGGATGTCCCAGATGCTTCATGTGCACGCGCAATTGGTGGGTGCGTCCGGTTTGGGGAAACAGGGCTACTAACGTGCTTTTGTCATTGCGTCTTAACGCTTGATAAAGGGTCACAGCTTCCTTGCCATCGCCTTCCTTTCCGACCTGACGCATGTCATGATATTTAACATGACGTTTCAAAGGAACACCAATCATCCCCTGATCAAATTGAATCTTGCCCTGCACCAGCGCGACATAACGCTTCATCACGGTGTGTTTTTCAAATTGGCGCCCCAAACGCGCATGGGCCAGATTACTTTTCGCAATGATAATCAATCCTGAGGTATCACGGTCTAGACGATGGACAATGCCTGGTCGCACATCCCCGTTAATGTCTGAGAGCTCTTCTTGAAAATGATAAACCAAGGCATTGACCAAGGTGCCGTTCTTGCCGCCAGCGGCGGGATGTACGGTCAATCCGGCCGGTTTATTAATGACCGCAATATCTTCATCTTCATAAAAGATATCTAATGGGATATCTTGGGCTTCAATGTCATGCTGGGCCCACTCCTTAGGATCAACGTCAACTTCAATCACATCGCCCATCGCCACTTTATAATTTGTCTTTATCTTTTTAGCCTTATTAACAATGACACGGCCCTCATCAATTAATCTTTTAGAAAAGGTACGCGACGGGACATCCTCAATAACCTGCGTCAAATAAACATCCAGCCGCAAGCCCTGATGCCCTTCTTCAACATTAAAGGTGGTTTTCACTTTTTTAACCTCAAGAACACAATAATACCGGCGGCGAAAACACCTAGGGCGATATATTGAAATAGGCTTAAACCAAAGGCCAGCGTATCGTGATCCGCACGGTAGAACTCGACAATAAAACGCTCAATGGCGGCCAGCCATAAATAAAAAGCAAATAACATCCCCGGCGGATGAGGACGACGTTGGGCAAATTTTAAGATTAAAAAAACTAAGAATAATCCGGCAGTTTCATATAATTGCGTAGGGTAAAGCACAGCATTATGGACGGGAAAAAACACACCATGCGCCCAAGACTTTCCATAACAACAACCATTAAAAAAACATCCTATCCGGCCGATGCTTTGTCCCAAGGCAATATAAGGCGATGTTAAATCCAGTATTTGCCGCAGGGACAACTTATGCCGGCGCACAAACCAAACACCAGCCAGCGCCCCTCCTGCAAAACCACCCTGCCATGCTAAACCTCCCTTATTAAGCATCAGCATTTCCAGGAAATTTTGCGCAAAATAATCCCATGTGATAATAATATAAAAGATGCGCGCGCCTATAATGCCGCCTATCACCACCCAAAACATCAAGTCATAAATCATCTGGGCGTTAATACCCGACTGACGCGCGTCGCGGCTTAAAAAAAATGAACAAACTACGACAGCCAAAGCCAGCATAACGCCGTAGGAATAAACTGTGACGGAACCTATTTGGAAGAAGATGGGATGCATCGTATTAAAATGACCGCGGCTCCAATGGTGATCGCGCTATCGGCCACATTAAACACCGGCCAAACGCGAAAATCGATAAAATCAATGACATACCCTAGAAAGATACGGTCAATCAAATTACCGATCGCACCGCCTAAAATCAGGGAAAACGCAAAAATATAGGTCCGGTTTAAATGTTCGCTATGACGGTAGTAATAAATGTTATAAATCAAAAGGCCGGTTAAAATAAGAGGAATGATGACAAAAACATAACCGCAGTCTTTAAATAATCCAAACGCAATGCCGGTATTATGAACCAAGGTAAAATGAAAAACATTCCGGATGACCGCGATGGATTCGTTGATCTGCAGAATATTAGTAAACAATACCTTGGTCAAACGGTCTAAGCCGACAATACTCAAAACGCCAGCCAAAAAAATAATAATATCAATCTTGGAACGTTTAGGGTCGGATATCATGACAGCTATTCAGGCTTATTTACGCTTAGCTTCAAGCTTCTCTTGGCACTTTAAACACAAGCGCGCGTGAGGGATAGCTTTTAAACGTGTGATTGGAATAGATTTCTTACATTCCGCGCAAACACCAAAACTGCCGTCTTGGATGCGGTTTAAGGCTTCGTCGATATCGTACAATAATTCGCGGTCATTAGACGCTAGCCCTAGAGTGAATTCACGGTCATACATATCTGTGGCCACATCCGCCATGTGTAAGGCATGCCCGCTAACATCCCCGCTCTTGTCATTGCCGCTGCCGGCATTTTCATCAGAAAGCGTACGGATATCACCCGCAATCTGATCCTTTGTTTTTAAAAGAACCTTCTTATAAAAATCAAACTTAGGATCGGTCTTTGTATTTTTGCCAATATGAATAATTCTCTTTGGTGATTTTTTAGTTGCTGATTTTTTCTTAACGGGCATTTCTTGACTCCCCTTTAAGTAATTTGATGAACATGTTGGACACATTTTGCGCACAATTGCGGATGTTCATTGTCCTGACCTACATCGGTACGCCAATTCCAACAACGCACACATTTGATACCGTCAGCTTTTTTCACATCCACACATGTCTGCGCAAAATATTCACTTAAACCTGATTCAACAGCACTAACCTTACTTAACTCCACCTGCGACACAATAAAAACCGATGCTAACTGGTCTCTAAAACTATTTAAATAACCGTAATCACGGTCACTGGCTGTTTTAATCACAATCTTTGCTTCTAATCCACTGCCAATATCCCCAGTTTTACGTTTGGCATCCAAGGCTTTAAGAACATGATCCCGTAATTGTAATAAAACCGCAAAGCGATCCTCTATTAATGAAGAAGCCCAATTTAAATCCAACTTAGGCCAATCCAAGACATGAACACTGACGACACGCTTATCATCAGGACACTTGGGACTTAACGCAAAAATTTCCTCGGCGGTAAATGCCATTATCGGAGCCAAAACCCTTGTTAAAGCGTCAA
>CAZCHB010000026.1:0-14769 GCA_964498235.1 uncultured Planctomycetales bacterium | reverse complement strand
GCGCTGACCTTCAGCATAAATCGTATCAAAGGCTAAGGATGATTTCCCCGAACCACTTAAGCCTGTCACCACGACAAATTGGTTGCGGGGAATAGTTAAATTGATATTCTTTAAATTATGTTCGCGGGCACCGCGGATGATGATTGAATCTTGCATAGGATAGTTTTCTAAAGTTATAAGTGGTAAGTGATAGGTAATAAGCAAAAATTGCCTGCTTACCACCTACCTCTTACCACTTACAACTGACTACTTACTTCTTATTAAAAAATACCTTATTTCCGCTTCTTTGTTGTCTTCTTCTTTGCGGCTGGCTTCTTAGCTGCAGATTTCTTCGCTTTTTTCTTGGTACCGCCGCGAACCATCTTAGCAGCTGAGATATCACCTTGCTTATCAATGAAATATAAATAGCCTTCTTCTCTTTTAATACCGACCTTAGCCACCTTCTTGGCAGATCCGCCCTTCTTATCTCCGCGGGCCATTTTAGCTGCAGAGATATCGCCTTGCTTGTCCACAAAATAGAGATAACCTTTTTCTTTCTTTACTCCGACTTTCGCAACTTTTTTAGTAGCCATGCATTTGCCCCTTTCGTTGGTTTAAGTTGATACTATGTTCCTATTTTAACACCTTCAAAATATTGCTTTAACGTCTGCACTGCCGATAATACTGCCAAGTAACTTGTCTTAGGGTTATCCGGGCAGACCACATTTTCTGTCTTGGTAGTCAAGCGCCCGAATTCACCAACCATTTCAATTTCATGCGAATTCACCTTATATTCAGGTGATGTACAGATACGGATCCTCAACTTGTCCTTGCTTCCAGTGGCTAAAGCAATGGTCGCCGCCACATTTATGTTCTGCGGAAAACATTTTACAGCCTCTTTCACGTTTCCATCAAACAAAATTGTTTCTTTTTTTATTTGGGATAAATTTATCCGACGGGCCTGTACATACGCATTGTCGACAAATCCATAAATCGGCTTACGCGTCGTCAAGGTGATTGACGATATCTTCCCTAAAGCCGCTGCTTTAATCGCGTCTAATCCTGCTATCGCTCCCGACGGGATAAGCAGGCGGGAACCCTTCTTGAAAGCGAGTTTTAAAATTGATTCGTCATCAATAAATTTACCTACACTCATCACCAACACATCTTTATTGGCTAATATGGCCTGATGGATGAGATGATTTGTGTCAGGCGCATTAACGGCTTCAATAATCAAATCACTGGAATTAAGCAGATCTTTATAAGACTTCTTAATAATATTTTTAAGGGGAATATATTTCTGCAGTAACTGAGCTTTAGCAGGGTTGATATCGAAAAGGGCTGAAACATATCCTTGAGCATGGCATTCGGTCTTGATACTGCGGGCGATACGTGAGCCAATAGCCCCGCATCCTAATATTCCAACCCTCACCTTTACCCTTGGCTTAACCTGTACGCTCGATGGTGACATTATCAATAAGTCTCGTCTTTCCAAAATAAACAGCTAAGGCTACTAAGATTTTACCTTCAAGCCGCTGTAACGGTTTTAAGGTAACGGCATCCACACATTCAACGTACTGCAATTTAGCTAAAGTCTTAGTGGACACTAGCTTTATAACGGCTGACTTAATCTTTGAAGGACTTCGTTCCCCATTAATAATGTTATTTCGGGCCAAGGTCAGCGCCTGATATAAAACTGAGGCTTGATCTCTTTCCTGAGGCGTTAAATACACATTACGGGAACTCATGGCTAGGCCATCATGCTCACGCACTGTCGGCATAACACTGACCTTCACCGGGATATTCAGGTCTTTGACCACTGTTTTCAGGACTGCCGCCTGCTGGGCATCTTTAGCACCCAAATACATCACTTGCGGATTGATAATATTAAGCAATTTCGTTACTATCGTCGCTACGCCTTTAAAATGTCCCGGGCGGAAACGGCCGCAGCAAACGTCAGTCATTGCTAATACGTCGATGTATGTCAAATAACCGCTTGGATAAATTTCATTATCCGGCGGAAGAAAACAAATGTCAACATTTTCTTTTATCATCAGCGACGAGTCACGTTTAATGTCGCGGGGATATGATCTTAAATCTTCCTTTGGCCCAAATTGTTTTGGATTGACATAAATTGAAACCACGCATATATCATTCTCTTTCTTAGCTTGCCTCATCAGGGCTAAATGGCCTTCGTGGAAAAATCCCATCGTCGGTACAAAGCCAATACGCTGCCCCTTTGCGCGGGCTTGATCAAGAAATTTTCGTAATAATTTTATGTCTTTTACAATACGCATAAGGAAGGTTCAATCTCTATCAAGGGGTTCATGACAAAATCACGTCCAAACATCCGCGGGTGCGGGATCAATAAAGTTTTAGTGACTAATTTTATATCATCATATAAAAGAATATCAATATCAATCACGCGAGGACCGTTTTTAACGCTGCGGACGCGGCCTAATTTATGTTCAATTGACTGGGTAATATAATGAAGGGCTTCAGGGGAATGTTCAGTAACAGCTTTTAGAACCGCATTTAAATATTTTCCCTGCGCCGGCCCGCCGACCGGTTTTGTTTCAATGACCGTAGATACTTTCCTAACAAATACCGCGTTGCTATTTAACAGCTCAAGAGCCCTATCCAAATACTTTTGGCGATTACCTAGATTTGAACCTAAGCTTAAATATACAATGCTCATTAAAGAATTTTAGCCAACCGCGCGACCGCCTGATTGATACGCTCAATTGGCATGGTCAAAGCCATGCGCACATAACCTTCGCCAGCTTTTCCAAAACCATTACCAGGTGTCACGACGATATCAGCCTTATCTAAAAATGCCTTCGCGCATTCCATTGATGAGGTAAACTTTGAGGGAATCTTGGCCCACACATAAAAAGCCCCTTTAGGCGGATCAATCTTCCAGCCAATGGAACGCAGGCCATTAATCAAGGCGTCCCGGCGGGTTTGGTATTCAGAACGCATATCGTCAATATCACGGGGATCCATGTTAAGCGCGGCTATCCCTGCATACTGGATCGCATTAAAAACACCTGAATCACAATTTGATTTAACCTTTGCTAAAGCCGCAACAAGCGTCGTATTCCCGCAGGCCCAGCCTAAACGCCAGCCGGTCATATAATATGTCTTTGAGAACGAATGAAATTCAATAGCAATATCTTTCGCACCGTCGATTTCTAAAATACTAGGAGGTTTAACGCCGTCATAATAAACTTCTGAGTACGCCAAATCAGAAATAATAATAATCCCCTTACGTTTACAGACAGCAACTAATTCTTCATAAAATTTTTTATCCGCCGTAGCTGCTGTTGGATTGTTAGGGTAACAAACAAAGATCGCCTTAACGCCTTTTAGCGCTTCGATATCTTCCATCTTAGGTAAGAAATGATTAGACGCCTTAAGAGGCAGATATTGAATGACGCCACCGGCAAAAGTGACGGCCGCTTGATAGGCCGGATAAGCTGGCTCGGTTAAAACAACCTTATCACCTGGATTGATGATGCCAAGCGGTAAATGCGCGATCCCTTCCTTAGAACCAATAAGCGGATATAATTCAGTTTGAGGATCTAAATTAACGCCAAAACGATTCTTAAACCATTTTGCAATTTCAATTCGTAGTTGCGGAACACCAGCATCAAAAGGGTAGTGGTGGTTATTCACATCTTCTGATGCCTTCTTTAAAGCGTCAATAATCGGCTGGTGCGTACGCTGGTCAGGATCCCCCACGCCTAAATTAATCACATCCCGCCCTTCAGCCAAGGCCGCGCGCTTGGCCTTATCAATTTCCACAAAAAGATATGGCGGTAGGGCTTTTAAACGATCAGAAAATTCAATCTTAAATTCAGTTGTGGTTGACATTGGTCAGCTCCCTAAAATTTATTTTAAGCCTAAAACATCCTGCATATTAAATAAGCCTTTTTTCTTGTTCCCTAGAAATTTAGCCGCAACCAAAGAACCTTCGGCAAAAATATCGCGGGTTTTTGCGTGGTGATGGATGGAAATCAGGTCGACATCACTTTCAAAAGTAATCGTGTGGTCACCGATCACTTCACCCTCGCGCAAAGACTCAATATCCTTAACCTTAGATTTCGCATACTGCTCTGCGATCTCAGCCATCGTCTTGGCAGTCCCCGAAGGGGCATCTTTCTTATGGATATGATGCGTCTCGGTTAAACGCATCGCATAATTCTTACCTGTAATTTGCGCGGCTTGACGGATCAGCCCAAAAACCAGATTGACCCCCACCGACATATTCGATGAAAAAACAATAGCAATCTTAGACGATGCTTTTTTAATCTTGGCAATTTGGGCCTTGGTCAAGCCTGTCGTACCGATCACCATATTCACACCGTATTTCTGACAGGCTTTAAGATGGTCCATGGTCGCCTCAGGGGTCGTAAATTCAATCAAGACCCCGCTGCCTTTAAGCGCTTCATTCTTAAAGTTAACCGGCAAATTAAAACTCATTAACGGAACATCCGGGCGATGCTCACTCTCAAGAAGAGCAGAAATCTTGAACACCTTATCCTTAAGTGCCAAATGAGTAATCCGCTGGCCCATCCGTCCACAACATCCCGAAACAGCTAATTTAACACTCATTGTTCTATCCCCATTGTCATACCCGAACGCTTTAATCGGGCAACTAGTTCATGTCTGGATTCCCAACTAAAACATTCGGGAATGACACATTCTACTTTATCAAGCCATACTTCTTCAGCGCTTCTTTTAATTTCTGTAAATTTGCCTCTTCCATGTCACACATCGGTAATCTTAATGCCCCGTTACACAATCCCATTAATTCGGCTGCCTTTTTAACAGGAATCGGATTTGTTTCAATAAATAATGCACGAATAAGCGGCATTAATTTAAGATTAATATCCTGTGCTTTTTTCAAATCACCTTTATTAAATGCGTCAATAACCGCGACCACATCTTTAGGGACAATATTAGCGGCCACAGAAATAACACCAGCACCGCCAATGGCCATAATAGGCAACGTCAGCGCATCATCACCGGATAACAGCGTAAAATCCTTGGGGCACATTTCTTTAATACGAAGCATCTGTTCTAATGAGCCCGAGGCTTCTTTAACAGCCACAATATTTTTACAATCCTGAGCAAGCTTCGCCATCACATCAGGCTCAATATTTTTTCCTGTTCGCCCGGCGATATTATAAAGAACAACCGGCACCTTGGCAGAATCTGCCACCGCTTTAAAATGAAGGTAAACGCCTTTATTCGTCGGCTTATTATAATAGGGCGTCACAACCAAGACACCATCAGCGCCTGCCTTAGCCGCGTGCTTCGTAAAAGCAACCGCTTCTGCCGTTGAATTTGAACCTGTCCCTGCAATGACTGGAACCCGCTTATTAGCGGCTTCAACACACACTTCAACGACCCGTTCATGTTCATGAGCTGACAATGTCGGCGATTCACCAGTGGTCCCGCAGGGAACAATCCCATTAGTCCCTTCCTTTATTTGCCAATCAACTAACTTTTTATAGGCAATTTCATCAACTACATCACCCTTAAACGGTGTCACTAGCGCAACTATCGAACCTTTAAACACATTTTCTCCTCTCGCCCCTATTCAGAGGGTCACTCATGTCAAATCTGTAAAGGACAGATTACCCATTATAATTATACTCACCTTTTGCAATGACTTTCGCCGTGCCTTTTAACCACACATTACTCATCAGGCCATCTTCTAAATCAAACGTAATTTCCAAAATTTCTTTACTGCTCGTCAATACGCGCATCGAAGCCCCCTCCTGTTTCTTTTTCCCCGGATGCATTTGCGTATAAGCAATTATGGCTGATGCCACCGCTCCTGTGCCGCAGGCCAAGGTTTCCGCTTCAACACCGCGTTCGTAGGTACGAACCGCCACCATCCCATCACGGGCCCTCTCAACAAAATTAACATTAGTCCCCCGCGGAGCAAAACGCGGATGATTACGGATCAAACGGCCCAGACTATTGACATCCACTTCCTGCAAACCTTCAACAAAAATAATAGTATGCGGAACGCCAGTGTCGATATAATGAACGGTCATTTTATTCCCGGCGACCGTAATATCTAAATTCGGCAAATAATCTTTAGGCGGCGATAAGCGCACATGCGCAATTTCACCTTCTGCTTCAGCCAAAATTTCTCCAGCGATCGTTTCCATCCCAAATAGCTTCTTCACCGGCTTTAAATTAGCAACAATATAGGATGCCATGCACCGCGCCCCATTACCGCACATTTCTGCCTCTGATCCATCAGCATTGATGATGCGCATGCGGTAATCACTCGTTTTAGATTTATCCAGGATCAACACACCATCAGCACCAATGCCGGTTTGACGGGCACAGATAGCTTGGGTAAATTTAACATAATCTAAGGCAGGATTTGGTTCAATGACGATAAAATCATTGCCAGCCCCCACCATCTTGACAAAAGGAATATTCATTATTTCAAAAACGAAGGAATCGTTTCTCCTTTAATTAAATCTTTAAATTCTTCACGCTTCTTAGTTATTTCAAACTTACTTCCGCTAACCATCACTTCCGGTACACGGCCGCGCACATTATAATTACTAGCCATCACATACCCATAAGCACCCGCACTCATAATCGCCAATAATTCTTCACGTTTAACCTTCGGCACTAAACGGTCATGAGCGAAGAAATCACCGCTCTCACAAATCGGCCCCACCACGTCAACCTTGACCTTAGAAGCTGTAGTCTTTTTTACAGGAACAATTTCATGGTAGGCATCATATAACATCGGACGAATCAAGTCGTTCATTCCGCCGTCAACAATCACAAAACGCTTAACACCATTGTCCTTCACAAATAACACCTTGGTCACAAAAATACCCGCGTTACCTACAATAAAACGGCCCGGCTCCATGATAATTTTCAAACCCGTCTTCAATAAGATCGGCACAACCTTCGCTGCGTATTGTGCCGCCGTTTGCGGATTTTCATCCTTATAAATAATACCTAAACCGCCGCCGATGTCTAAATATTCAATATTGATTCCTTCACCGCGCAATTCATCAATAAACTTAACAACCTTCTTGATAGCCCCGACAAATGGGTCACCTGAGGTTATTTGTGATCCAATATGGATATGTATCCCATTAATCGCCACATGAGAATATTTCTTCTGGCTTTTAAAGATTTCTTTAGTCGTCCTTAAATCAATACCAAATTTCTTTTTCAATGAACCCGTCGTAATGTACTCGTGGGTCGGCGCCGGGACATCTGGATTGATGCGGAGCGCGACCTGTGTTTTTTTACCAATTTTCTTTGCCACCCGGTTAATTTCCTCTAATTCCGGCTGTGACTCAACATTAAAAAACAAAATACCCGCTTTAATGGCTAATGTAATTTCTTCTTCGGTCTTCCCAACTGAAGCAAAAACAATCTTTTTAGGATCTGCTTTTGCTATCAGCGCTTTCTTTAATTCACCACCTGAAACAATATCAATCCCAGCACCAAGGTCAACCAAACTCTTAATGATCGCTAAATTACCATTAGCTTTCATCGCGTAACAAATGATTGGATTAAGCGGCGCGAATGCTTTTTGGATCTTTGTAAAATGATCCGCGATAGTATTGTAGCTATACAGGTAAAACGGCGTACCGACCTTAGCGGCGATGGAGGCTACCTTTACGCTTTCACAATAAAACTCATTACCCTTAAATTTAAAATCGTGCATTTGATTCCTTAACTGTCATACCCGAACGCTTTAATCGGGCATCTAGGCCATTAATCTTACTTCAAATGTTTCTTCCAAAAAAGCATCTGCTTCTCAACTAAACCGGCGTTTGTTGACCCGGTAGAAGTTTTAATTTTAACAGACATTTGCGGATTGAAAAGATTTTTTACATCCGCGGCAAATTGGGGCGCGTAACTTTTTAATTCTTTTTCAGATAAAGATGTGATTTTTTTACCCTTATCTAAACACTCTTTTACCATCTTACCCAAAATATCATGCGCCTCACGGTATGAAACACCTTTCTTAATCAAATAGTCCATGGCATCAACACAAAAAAAGCTTTCGTCAACAATGCGCAGGGCGATAATGTCTTTTTTAACTGTCAGACCGTCGAATAACTTAGCCAAAACAAGCAATGAATCTTTAGATGTTTCAACTGTATCAAACAAGGCCGGCTTGTCTAATTGCAAATCACGATTATAGGTCAACGGCAACCCTTTAGCTAGAATCATGATCTCACCAGCATGGGCGATCATTTTAGCGGTTGTGCCCCGTAACAATTCCAAAACATCCGGATTTTTCTTTTGGGGCATGATTGATGAACCTGTACACATTGACCAGTCAATATCGATAAAATTAAATTCTTTGGTTGCCCATAAGATTAAATCTTCGGCTATCCGTGACATATTAACAGACATGATCGCGCAGTCTGAAACAGCCTCCATGATAAAATCCCGGCTGCTGACCACATCCATGCTATTTTGCGCCACAGCGGCAAAGCCCAATAGTTTAGCTGTATAATGACGGTCCGTCTTAAGCGATGTCCCCGATAAGGCACAACTGCCTAAGGGCATCACAGTTAAGCGCTTTACGCAATCCTGCAAACGTGTTTTATCACGCTCAAGCATTTCTACATAGGCTAACATATGATGCGCTAGCAAGACAACTTGGGCGGACTGCAAATGCGTGTAAGCTGGAATAATAACTTCTTTATTTTTCTTCGCAAAAGCAATAATAGATTTCTGTAATGCTGTAATAGCCGTGATAATTTTTTCAAGCTCATCCCAACAATACAACTTTACATCTAATACAACCTGATCATTACGAGAACGCGCCGTGTGCAATTTATCTGCCGGTGCCCCAACCAAACTCTTTAAAGCAGTTTGAATATTACTGTGAATATCTTCAGCTTTCGCATCAAATTTAAACCTGCCCTCTTCAATTTGGCTCAATATCTTGGTCAAGCCAGCGACAATCTTCTGAGCATCACTCTTTGGAATAATCCCCTGCTTGCCCAACATTTGCGCATGGGCGATTGAACCGATAACATCGTATTTAGCCAAACGATAATCGTAACTGATGCTGAATGTAAATTTATCAGCCAGTTTATCTGTTTTTCCGTCGAATCGTGATCCCCATAATTTACTCATATAGCGTTCCTGTTGTTAGACGTACTGTCATTATGTAGCAAAACAGTAAGGAGTTTTTTGCCAAATGTCTGCTAGGATTTACAGTGAGTTTGTCAAAATATGCTTGGTATACTATTAAGACAAACGAACTGTAAACCGACGCAGACGGCAAAAATACACCGTTTTGCGGAATAATGGCAGTGCGTCGACCACTAGTAAGGCATTCCCCAAATACGGATGAAACCTTCTGACAACTTTGGATCAAAAATATCTTTCGCGCCATAGGTTGCTAATTCTTCCTTATAACGGGAGAATGGCGACTTTCGACCGACGACGTGACAACTTCCTTTATATAATCTTAACCGCACCACACCGCTGACACGCTCCTGCGTCTTATTAATGTAAGCATCTAATTGCTGCTTCAAGGGTGTTTCCCACAGGCCGTAATAGGTCAATTCTGCGTAACGCGGCGATATCAATTCTTTATAGTGCAAGGTTTCCCTATCCAAGACCATCGCTTCTAATTCTTTATGCGATGTAATAAGAATGGTTCCGGCTGGATTTTCATAAATTTCACGTGATTTAATGCCGACTAAACGGTTCTCCACCATATCGACGCGGCCTACGCCATTGCGTCCGCCGATTTCATTTAATTTAATAATCAAATCAACCGGCTTATACGCCTTGCCGTTGATCTTAACGGGAATCCCTTTTGCGTATTCAACCTCAACATACTCAGGCTTATTCGGACATTTCAACGGATCTTTCGTCATGTAATAGATTTCTTCCGGCGGCTCAACCCATGGGTCTTCAAGCACACCGCACTCAATGGAGCGGCCATAAAGGTTAATGTCCGTCGAGTATGGGCTTTTCTTAGTCACATCAATTGGAATCTTATGTTTCTTGGCATAATCGATCTCTTCATCCCGCGTTTTAAATTCCCATGTGCGCAGCGGGGCTAATAATTCTAAGTGCGGTGCCAGAATTTTAGCTGTCACCTCAAAACGCACTTGATCGTTTCCTTTACCCGTACACCCATGCGCAATCGCATTGGCTTTTTCTTTTTTTGCGACAGCCACTTGATGCTTGGCAATTAATGGACGTGATAACGCAGTAGCCAAAAAATACTTCCCCTCGTAGACAGCATTAGCTTTGATCGCCGGAAAAACATAATCTTTCACAAATTCTTCCTGCAAGTTCATGATATAAACCTTGGAAGCCCCTGTTGCTAACGCACGCTTTTCAATCAATTTAAAATCACTGCCCTGCCCCACATCCGCCATGAACGCCACCACCTCATAGCCCTTATCCTTATACCAACGGATCAAACATGATGTATCTAAACCACCCGAGTAAGCTAAAACAACTTTTTTCATCGAATTTCTCCTTTATATTAACGATGTCATGCCCGAATGTTTTTGTCGGACATCTAGTCCAATGCTATGTTCTAGGTCCCCGACAAAAACACTCGGGGACGACTTTGATTATTTCAATAAATAGAGTAAAATTGCCTTCTGCGCATGCAATCTATTTTCCGCCTGATCAAATATAACTGAATGCCTGCCGTCGATAACATCGGCGGTCACTTCTAGGCCGCGGTGCGCCGGAAGGCAATGCATAAAAATATAATTCTTATCGGCATATTTTAATAAATCCGCGTTGATTTGATAACCCTTAAACTCTTTTATTCTCTTGGCGGTCTCTTTTTCTTGCCCCATGCTCACCCACACATCAGCGTAAATAACATGCACGCCTTTAACTGCGGCTTTCGCGTCACGGCCGCATTCAATATACACTCCGTTCTTACGGGCAATATTTTGCGCGGCTTTTAGGATCGCTGAATTTGGATCATATCCTTTAGGCCCGGCAAAACGGACATTAATCCCCACCTTAGCGCAGGCAATAGCCAAAGAATGAAAAACATTATTACCGTCACCGACGTAGGCCAGCGTTAAACCTTTAAACTTACCGAACTGCTCACGGATAGTTTGGATATCAGCGAGCGCCTGACACGGATGATACAGGTCGCATAAAGCATTAATGACAGGAACTTCCGCATGCTGTGCTAATTCGACGATATCTTTATTATCAAAAACACGCGCCACAATGCAGTCAACGTAACGGGCCAAGGTTTTAGCGACATCATGGGTTGTCTCGCGCTTGCCCAAACTAATCTCTTCTGGACCCAAATATAATGAATGCCCTCCTAATTCATGAACACCAACAGAAAAAGAAACCCGTGTCCGATTAGATGGCTTCTGGAAGATTAAAGCAACGCTTTTACCTTTTAAATCCGTTCGTAATTTACCCTTTTGCTTTTTTAGCTTATCAGCCATATTAATCAGACTAAGAACTTCGGCATCAGTGTAATCTAGCATGGTAATTAGATTTTTTTTCATGATTGTTCCATTGCCTTATCTAAGGTAAATATTGCCTTGTCAATCTGACGCTTAGTCACATTTAAAGCAGGCATGATCCGAAGAACATTGCCTTGGGTGCAATTGATTATTAACCCGCGATCTAAACATTCCTTAAATATCTTCTGACCGTCGATGCTAAGTTCAACACCAATCATTAAACCAACGCCACGCACTTCTTTAATAATTGCATGCTTCTTTTTAAGTTCATTTAATTGCGCAACTAAATAAGGGCCAAGCTTCTTAACATTAGCCAGCATCTTATCTGCATAAATCGCCTTAATAACACCCAAGGCCGCCTTTGTCACTAAATGACTGCCGGCAAAAGTTGACCCATGCATCCCAGGCTTAAAAACATCCGATAATTCTTTCTTAACGATCATGCAGCCAATAGGCAAACCGCCACCTAAGGCCTTTGCTAAACACATCACATCCGGAACAATCCCATAATGCTTATAGCCAAACATCTCACCGGTACGCCCCATGCCCGTCTGCACTTCATCAACAATTAACAATATTTTTTGTGCGTCACAAATCTTACGGATTTCCTGAACATAAGCCTTATCGGCAATATTAATGCCGCCTTCACCTTGAATTAGCTCAAGCATGATAGCCGCCGTCTTATCTGAAACAGCAGACTTAATAGCGTTAATGTCATTAAAAGGCACATATTTAAATCCCGGCGGTAAAGGCGTAAATTGCTTTTGGTATTTTTCTTGGCCGGTCGCGCTTAACGCCCCCATGGTGCGGCCATGGAATGAATTTAGAGTTGTTATAATCTCAGTACGCGCGCCCTCGCCATAGGCGCGGACAAATTTAATCGCGGCTTCATTAGCTTCAGCTCCGCTATTACAAAAGAAAATCTTACCGGGAAAGGCAACACGGATTAATTCTTTGGCTAATTTAGCCTGAAAAGGGTTGTATAAATTATTGGGAATGTGAATCAATTTGCCGATTTGTTCACGCACGGCACCCATCACCTTAGGATGACAATGACCGACATTACTCACGCCCCATCCTGGAAAGAAGTCCAAATACTTTTTCCCATGGATATCTGTCAACACCGACCCCTTGCCTTTAACAAAAATAACCGGCTGACGGGCATATGTCGTCAGGATATAATCATCATAAGCGCTAAAAATTTCTTTCTCGGTCATTTTATAATTTGTGTTCCCACACCTTGATCTGTAAAAAATTCTAGCAACAATGCGTGCGGCATCCGCGCGTCAACAATGTGAGTCTTATGGACACCGCCGCCGTGCAACGCTTCTACACAGCTTGTCACCTTTGGGATCATCCCACCGGCAATCACGCCGGATTTAATTAATTCATCCACTTCCTGCAATGTCAACGTTGAGAACAACGTAGCAGGATCTTTTAAATCTCGCATTACACCCGGCACGTCAGTTAACAACACCAGCTTCTCCGCCTTCATTGAATTAGCAATAGCTGACGCCACTTCATCGGCATTCACATTATGCGGCTGTTTTGTGTTGGTCATACCCATTGGTGACACAACGGTAATACGTCCTTCTTTTAAGTGTGACTCCAAATGCTCCTGATTAACAGAGGTGATTGTCCCCACATACCCTAAATCTTTATCTGATTTTTTCTTCTCAACAAAAATAATGTTTTCCTGCCCCTTTAGGCCGGTCACATCACCTTTAAGTTTTTTAATTTCAGACACGATACGCTCATTTAACTTTTCTAATTCTTCACCAACAATCTTAAGCGTTGCCTTGTCTGTCACGCGTATCCCGTTAACAAACTCGGACTTCAATCCTGCTTCTTTCATCCGAGCGCTAATATGAGGACCTCCGCCATGGACAATAATAATCCGAATTCCAACACAACTTAAAAAAACAATATCCTGCAGAACATTATGCCGGATCTTATCATCATCAAGAATACTGCCGCCGTATTTGATGACAAATATCTTGCGGCGAAACGCGTGGATATAGGGAATTGCTTCAATTAAAACACTGGCTTTTTTGACGATTGATTCCATATTAATTATATGCCCCGTTAATCTTTACATAATCATATGAGAAATCACAGGTGTACACTGTCGCGCTAGCCTTGCCAAGCTGTAGGGCAACCGCAATCGAAATATCTTTTTTATCAAAAGGACTGAATGAAATTTTCATCGTATCTTCATTAATAGCTTTAATTCCCAGCGAACCAACAGCCGCACCAACACGTCCCCAATTTGGATTACTACCGAAAGCCGCTGTTTTAACCAACGGCGAATTAGCTACTGCCTTAGCAATTTTTTTAGCCTGATCAAAACTAGCCGCACCTTTAACATGGATGGTAATAAACTTTGTTGCCCCTTCACCATCAAGGACGATCTTTTTGGCTAAATCAATACAAATCAATTCCAAGGCCGCGTAAAAATTATTAAAATCCGCGTCCTCTTTAGTTATTGTTTTATTACCCGCGAGCGCACTAGCTTGAATTGTCACCATATCATTTGTACTCATGCACCCATCAACGGTAATGCTATTAAACGAATGATCACAGGCACGCTTTAAGGCCAATGTCAACATCCTATGGGATATCGACGCATCCGTCGTGATAAATCCGAGCATCGTCGCCATATTTGGCTCAATCATGCCTGAACCTTTAGCACAGGCACCAATCGTGACAAGTTTCCCCCCAACCTTAACTTGGACAGCGATTTCTTTCGGGGCCAAATCAGTGGTCATGATGGATCGGGCAAATGCCGCACCACCCTTATCTGTCAAACCTTTCACCAAGCTTGGCGCGGCATCAACAATTTTTTCAAAAGGAAGCTGTTTTCCGATAATACCCGTCGATGTAACCAAAACTTCCTGAACTTTAACGCCTGCTAATTGAGCAATGCGATCGGTCGATTCTTGGGCATATTTTAAGCCATACGCCCCTGTGTAGCAATTCGCGTTACCAGAATTAACCAACACGGCCCGGCTTTTGCCTGAACGGATATGTTTCATGGTGACCAATAACGGCGCCGCTTTTATGGAATTAACCGTAAAAACACCGGCAGTAACCGCTGGCACGGTTGATACAATTAATCCTAAATCAAGCTTACCTGAACGTTTAATTCCCGACGCAACTCCGTTAGCCAGAAATCCTTTTGGCGCGGTAACACCGCCTTTTATAATTTTCATAACAAACCTTCTATTTCATTAAAACCACACATGATATTCATATTTTGAACAGCCTGCCCTGCCGCACCTTTGACTAAATTATCGAT
>CAZCHB010000025.1:5223-14850 GCA_964498235.1 uncultured Planctomycetales bacterium | reverse complement strand
TTATCATCTTACTGGTACACTTCCTGAAATCTTTTCTTGAGATGAAAACTTAATATGTTTAATAAAAAGGTCATGAGAAAAAGCGTCATCCCGCAAACAAAAATAGTCTTATATTCAAGACTCCCGTGAGGCGTATCCCCAAGACTAATTTGTACGATAAACGCAGTTATTGTTTCAACAGGCACCAAAGGATCAAGCGTCAATCTCGCCTGCTGTCCCGCGGCAATAGCGACGATCATTGTTTCGCCAACTGCCCTTGAAACCGCTAAGATCACTGCAGCCGTAATGCCGGAAAGCGCCGCGGGAAAAACGATATTAAATGCAACCTGTATCTTGCGTGATCCAAGCGCGTACGCCCCTTCACGCAAACCGCCTGGAACTGCATGCATGGCATCTTCGCTTAAGGATGACACTAAAGGAATAATCATAACCCCCATCACCAGCCCCGCTGAAAGCGCGTTAAATCCTGAAAGGCCAGGAATAAACTTTCTTAATAACGGAGTAATAAATAAAAGGGCAAAATAACCGTAAACAACCGTTGGCACGGCGGCAAGAATTTCTAAGATAGGTTTAACAGTATTACGCGTTTTAACCGACGCATATTCACTTAAATAAACCGCACTGATCAGGCCTATTGGAACAGCGACGGAAATAGCGATTAATGTTGTTAAGAACGTACCCGATAACAGCGGCCATATGCCATAATGTTTTTGGGTGAACATTGGCGTCCATTGCGTATCAAAGAAAAACTGGGCAAAAGAGACTTCTTTAAAAAAACCAACAGTTTCCGACATGAGGACATAAATAATGCCAGCGGTAGTAAAAACGGATAAGAGGCTGCATAACAACAGCAGCCTCTCAATAATCCATTCCTTCACCTTAATTGTCTTTTTTCGCATTAACAACCCATAATGATTACTGACGACTTAACAATGATTTAGCTTTCGCTAAATCTTCATCATGTAAAGGTACAAAGCCTACTTCTTTAGATAATTCCGCAGTATTTTCTAAATAAAACTCCATAAACTTCTTAACATCGGGTTTATTCTTCATAGCATTCTTAGCTACATAAACAAACAACGGCCGAGATAAAGGCGTATAGGAACCATTCTGGACTGTTTCAATAGAAGGCACAACATTCGCCGAACCATTGTAGATAGGAACAATCTTAACCTTACTCATGTTTTGCTCGTAATAAGCGAGTCCAAAATAACCAAGCCCTCCCCGTTCAGAAGAAACACCTTCTACAAGAACATTATCATCTTCACTCGCGGTATAGTCACCTCGGCTGGCAGTGGCCTTACCATTGATCACTTCTGTAAAGTAATCAAAGGTTCCGGAATCAGTCCCCGGGCCAAAAAGCTTTATTTCAACATCTGGCCAACCAGCGCGCACTTGACTCCACTTAGTTATGTTACCTTGCGCAGAAGGCTCCCATATCTTTTTTAACTCCGCGACAGTTAAATAGTCAACAAAATTGTTGGATGGGTGAACCACCACCGCTAACCCATCATACGCAACTTCAAACTCAAGATAATCAACACCCGATTCCTTGCAAGAAGTTACTTCTTTTGCCTTGATGGGCCTTGACGCGTTACTGATATCTGTTTCCCCGCGGCAAAAACGCTTGAAACCTCCGCCGGTCCCGGAAATACCCACCATTACCTTGGTGCCTCCAGAAACCTTACCAAACTCTTCGGCAACAGCCTCAGTGATTGGAAACACAGTTGATGAACCATCTGCTTTAATAAGTCCAGCGGCATTAGCGTAAGAAACACCGCTCAACATGAACGCAGTTAGAACTAGGGTGGTAATCATCCTCATGCAAATTCCTTTCATTGAATGACGTTTATAATGATAATAGATTAAAACTTAAGATTCAAGTCCGCTTGAACTAATTTTTGTGCGTTCTTAGCCGCTTTAATCCTGTCGTCTTGATAATAGTCAAAACCAATAGTAACGTTCTTGCTAAGGCCATATTCAATAATACCTTCATGCCCTTTAACATCCGTGATGCCGCCTAGACGATCTGAATCAGGAAAGGCATCAGGAAAGGCATCTGTCCCTAAGCGGGTATACTGATACTTTAACTGCCATTGACCTTTTCCACTAACCTTCTCATCACCAATCTTTACGCCTGCCGCCCAACCGCTTTTATTCTTAACATCAGAATCAATGTTCTGAATATAATCTCCGAAGAAAGCCAGCCGCGGAATCGGCAGAGCGCCTGCGGTTGGATTATTAAATCCAAATTCCCCAGAAGCCCCAAGTGAATCATAATCATACTTCAATACAGAGCCCGATAAAGTATTTGAAGACGCTGTTCCATCTAAGACAATGCCCTTAACTCCGTTGAAGCCGTAAAATACGCCGGCTAACGCGGCATCAAAATCTCCTTCTTTGAGCTTAGTCCCGCCCTGGCCATAAATCATAAACGGATCTGTTCTATCAGACTTTCCATTCTCATCGATAACCCAGGCGCCTGAATTCGCAAATACTGAAAGATTATCATTAAATTTATGCTCTAAATGCACTGATGCCCCGCCTGGATTAAGGTCGGAATCCCAAAGCATATCTGAAGTCGTCCATAAATAATCTGACTTAATGTATTTACCCAAGATTAATTTTCCCCATGCCGCTGGTTGATACTCTGCAAAAACATAGTCAACACGGATATCTCCCCTGCGGAAAGAATCATTTAGGGTCATGTTGGTGGAACGGGAATCATCGGTTGTTGATCCCACTTCAGCTGATGCCAATCCAGCGCCTAATTTCCACTGCGGGTTAATCTTGCTCTCAACGCCTAAACGCAGACGAACCCGTCCGCGCGTACGGGCTTCCGTATCATTTTTACGGCGCTCATATTGATACCGCACACGGGCATCGCCTTTTAATTTTGTATTCTGCACCCATTCAGGCACCTGAGATTTTGCAGTATCTTCAGTGATGACCTTCGCATCTTCTGCAATTTCCATCTTTAATTCACGGGCTTCTGCCTTATCCAGAATCCCTTTATCGACTAATTTCTTGATCAACGCATCCACGGACGTTGACGCCGCAAAAACAACCGGCGTGTTTGAGAGGAAAACCATTGCCATAAAACAAGTTAACCATTTTTTCATTACGTTTCTCCATGTAAAGGTTACAATCTTACTTTCTTTAGTTTAGTTGGATCTTGTAAAGATAAAATAAAGCCTATGTTAAGATTCGGTTAAGGCAGTAATACAAATAAATCCAAGCAATAACGCGCATCTTATGCTAAACTACCCAATTCTTATTAACGTTTTATCTCAAGGAGCACCGGATGCAACAAAAATTCAAATCATATCTTTTATTAGGCGTTCTCGCATCAACATTAGCCTTAAGCGGTTGTGCGGTTAGCAGCAGCAATGACGTGATGAAGCCAGGAGAAAGAAAAGGTGGATTTTTAGGTTTGGCCAAGGTAGCTAACATATTAGTCGATAACCCAAAAGCCTTCACAAAACAGCCGGATAAGGTGATTATTGGGTCTTTCAAGGTGGCTTTCTTAACCGAAAATAAATCAGTCGCCTCCACAAGAGGCATGGGCGCCCGTGGCCATGCCTCTGCGGTGGTGCATTTAAAAGGACTGACGACAGCTGAAATGCAAAAAGTGACGAATACGCTATACCAACAATTTATCAATGACCTGCAGGCAAAAGGCTACGTAGTCATGACGAAGGAAGAATTAGCCGCGGTCCCTGAGTATGCCGCCTTACAAGACTTAGGAACACCCTCCCCTGTTGAAGCCGTCACGGCAAACATCGCATTAGAAGGCAAGGGAAGCTATCTTGCGCCCGAGGGGATGAAGGTTATTTTCTATACCGGAGAAAAAAAGATGATGTTTGACATGTCTGTCGCGGCAATACAAAAATCACAGGCGTTAAGCGATAAGACCGGGGCCGCAGTGTTAGCGGTCCATTATGTTGTTAATTATATTAACAGCGATAAATACAGCGGCATGACCGCAAGCATCAAGGTAGGCCAAGGGATATCTATTGCCCCTGGAAGCGGAATACTGTACTTTAAAGACAAAAATACCTATGCCGCGGGGATTAAATTAGGACAAGCCGTATATTCTGAAGATGAATTTGCTTCCGTCGAAAAAATCACATCAGCAGCGGCAAAGACCCTTGGGACAGCATTAAATGTCGCTAGCGCCTTAATGGGCGGGGCAACCAGCCAATCCGAAGAATATAATTTCACAATTACCTCAGCTGATGATTATATAAAGGCCGCAACTGGTGCCGGTAACAAAGCAACAGGCAAACTTATTGATAAGTTAGCTGAGAACCGTGCAGTTGCAGCGGTTGCTCCTCAACAATAATATTAAATTCAAACCCTTGAAATGCGTTCAGTGAAGGCACGGGCAACGGGCTTGGAACAGGCGGTCGATTGGGCTTATCATCAATCTTACTATTAAACTCCATATTATCCCTAGTTGTCGACAAATCAAGGCCTCCTGGAGGAAATACTGTCTTGAGAACATCACCAGCCATCGCCGGACTGAATGACGCACTAGGCTGATATTGCATATCCTTATTCCAAGGAGACGGAATAAAAACATCAACCTTTAGCGGCACCTGACCTCTTAATTCAAGCAGCAATAAATAGAATCTTTTTAGCAAAGAAAATATCTCCCCATCATTTTTATCTCCGTAATGATCATTGATATCATCCCACCGAAGCCGTTTAACAAGATATTCTTCAACATCATTAATGTTTTCTTTTAAAAGCACATTCATAATATCGCGTGTAAAATGAATATACTTTAATTTTCCTCGAAAAATAGGATCATTATTTAAACGCTGATTCAAATTCTCAAGAATACGGATTGTTCTAGCCCCAAAAACCATGGTCCCAAGAAAGGCCGGAAGCATCAACGCCGGGCTGTTTAAATCATACCTGTCGCTTAATTCACTCATTAGCCGCCCCGGCCGTAATGCATCAACATCAAAAAGCTCAAGAATTTCTCCCACATCCTCTTTTCCGCTGCCATTTGACCTTAAATTCAGCAATCGCTGTCGTTTAGATTCATCTTTCCCCACCCAAGCCCCCATAAAATAAATATCGGCCTCAGCTAAAGGACGGGTGATTGAACTGCTATAATGATCACGCGTATAAATTACAATATGCTGTTTGGACGTATTATTAGCACGGGCGCTACGGTAACCATTAATGACTGCTGGCTCAATGGCAGATATTGACTGACCCTGCCCATGAAATATAAACAGCACCCTGGCCTTGTCCCAACTCAGACCCCTTTTACTGATTTCCAACTGGGCAAAAGCATTGGCTTCCAAATAAATATTACCGCTGCCGTTCTTTGCCTTTGGCATCACCTTAACCGAACCATCTCGTCGAAATAAAATGCCAAGCCGGCTGCTCACCAATTGTTCTACCGCAGGAATCTCATCCTGATTTTCAGGAACAATGACAATCATGTCAAGAGCTGACGCGCGGCTGGATCCAAGCTCTTCATGGAGGATTTGCTCTGCTCCCCTGTCAACGTAACCCTTTAGGGAATCCAACAAAATTGTTGATTTTTCTTTAAGCAAATTCAAGACACGGTCATTGATCTTAAGTTTTCTCATCTGCAGTGCGTTTATATTTTCCCACCAGAAATTACTTAAGCCCAGCAATAAAGCAACAGCGCCGGCTGTTGAAACGCCCCCGCCAACAAACACACCGCACAAAGGCCCTAAGAATGCCGCGCTAAATAAAAGCAACGGAGCTCCAACTAACAAAGAACGACCTATATACCGACGGATTTTAGCTCCTCTCTGCTGGGATCTGGAAGCGCCTGATGAAACTAAGGGTTTTGCTCCGTCTATCGCTTCCTTCAATAAAGCTTCGCTTTCATTCATTATTTGCATTTTACTAGGATACAACCCCATTTGCGCCTTGGTGTCTTCCATCAATTCATTGCCGAGGTCTAGCAAGCTTGAAATATTACTACGCAAGGCCCTCTGTGATTGCACCAAACTGCTTCTATAACCAAGAATAGGGCGTAAAAAAACATACCCGCCAAATGATTCTATATTATGGCCAGATTCAAATTTATTTGATAAAACCCTGTCAATATTATGGCGGTATTCCAAGGCCCGCACATAATGAACCCCATACTTGTTAGCCTTCACTAAAACATCGATGATCTGCTGAAAATCCTGGCGCTGGCCATCGCTTAACCGCTTCTTATGCGCTTCTAAATAATCCGTAATAAAATAAAGTGTTTCAACCGCAAGTAAATTGAAATGATTAAACCCTTTTTGATAACCGTCATTATTGACGGCAGGATCGTTATTCTTGTTAAACATCAAAGCCGGCTGGTAACGGGTCTGCCCCAACACCAAAAACACCTGATTTAAAATATTATTCAAACCGCCGATCAATTCATCAGGGCTTGAATTGCCTCGCGATAACTGCTGCATTTCTTGCCGCCATTGTGATAAAGGCTTTCTAAACTTATCAATGATAGTACCGGGAATATCTATGTCAAAAGTTTCTAATTTGAATGCCCCTCGCCTTTTAGGCTGGATATCAGACTCAATTTGTAATTCTGTCATGAGCCCCTTAACATCCTTACTCCCATTAACGGAAATATAATTAGAATATACGAATCGCCCTCCGACTAACGAGGTTAGGACCCCTAATGAAAGTAAAAGCGAAAAACCGGCAATACTAAACAAGGGGAACGATTGATCATTAGCCCGTATCCTTTTGCTGATCGACTCACTTTCATTTAGAATATCCCTAACCGTAGAATTAGACGACTTAGAATCAAGGTATTCACCTACCTCACGCGGATCATTAACATCAAGTTTCTTGGCAACCGTCTTAAGGATCCCTCTACTCTCCGGAGAATACAAGGCGTCTCCGTTATACAAGACCATCTTGTACTTATCTTTTTCTAATAATACACCCAAGGCGACACCTATACTGCGGCGACGGATCTCTGCCTCTACAAAACCCTTCCCTCGCGGATCATCTGCCTTGTGTAAAAGCGGAACCGGGACAAATTGCAAGCGCAGGTTCAATAACAAATCTTTCCGCCCGCCTGATGCATGTTTGGACATTTCCAACAGCCCTTGACGTAAGATATCATAATGCACATGGACGCCTGACGCATCTTGGAGATCCTCTTTTAAGATTTTTTCCCACGCACGCTCCTGAATTAATTGAAGCCTGCGTTCCTCCTGCGTACGCAAATAAACATCCATTACTTGAGCACGGCCTTCAGGCGTTTTAATCATGCGATCTAAGGCGCTTGACAAAAGAGAAGATGTTGAACTTTTTAAAATATCCTTTAGGTACCCCAGCGACGCAGTGGCAATATATTTATCCTGTTGGGCAGGCGATAATTGATCAAAATAATCTATCATGCCCTGACCGCTGCCGCCTAAATTAATAAGCTCAAGATTTGCCTGATCCTTAATTTTATTCCTATCGAGTAATTGATCAGCCCCTTCCCGGGTCATCTTAAATAATTTTTCAGACAAAAAAACTTCCATTGCTTTTGCTGTTGGCGCCTCAGATAGGAATTGTAAAATCTGATCCTTAGTCCAAGGTTCCAGAAAAGCATTAGCTATGTCTAAAGGCCACGCCATATACGCCGGCGAAGAATAACGAAAATATTCTTGGGCATTAGCTGACGCGAAACGGCGAAGTATCTCATCGTATACCCGTGCAGATAATTGACGGGACATATCAGTGACCGGCAGGGCGCTTAGCGCATGATGTATTCTTGCTAATTCATCCAAATCCCAGAAATCCCCTAAAATACGCTTCTTAACCGTTTCGGAAGCGTCAGGCCAAATTAAAAAATTTAATAAGACAGTGCGCACATCACCAAAAACAGCAGACAAACCGCCTTCTCTATACGTATGAAGCACTTGGGGATTGGCAATAAGTATATTGCCAAGCGCCCTTAAGCTCTCTCTAGCCAAGGTTTCCTGCTTGGCCTTAATAGCACCCGCAGCAATACGGACAAAAAAATCCATGTTATTGTCTGCGCGCTCAACCATAAATTTAAAAATCTGCTCACGCACGTCAACATGTGAAGTTTTTAGAACAGTGTTCTCCAAAAGCCCCAGAAAACCTTCACCATCTTGATAATCATTTAACAAAAGCTTTACCGCTTTCGCCCTTTGAATAATATTGGGATCTCCTATGGCAATCTCAGAGATATCAGTCATCGATAGAAACATCAAATGCAAATCATCAGAGTATTCAATACGTCCTGGAAATAAAATATCCGGCGCTGTTCTTCTGGCAGAAAAACGGTCAAAAATATTCTCAGAAACATATTGGATAGGTTTAGGCACCTGAACAGTTATCGAACCCATGGGCATGCGAAGGATGGGTTGAGATGGCGCATGGACTGCTGAGCCTGATTGGAACTGGCCATCCATCGACCATACACCCAGCCTCTTTAAGGCAGCGGCTGCTTTTAAATACCCTGCCTTATAATGATTTAATTTTAAAACCAGATCGGTGATATTAGATTGAGGGCCTGCTTGACGCTCTGCTGAATATGTATTTGGATTCCTTTCAATATAATTAAGCTGTGCCTGAGCTGTTTCAAGAGCCACTTGTGTCATTTTAATCAAGCCAGCGTTTGTCCGCATGGATTCAATGGCATTCCTAAAATCAACTTCTACTTGACGTTTAGCTTGTCTGGCCCGTAACATTATTTCGTCTGCACTCGTATTAATATTAAGTAATAATCCGCCATTATCTTCAATGTCCTGTGCCATTCTTAAAAGAAAATTGGGACTATTAGGGCCAATAAGATGCGCCAACATTTGTTGAGCTTGAGCTTCTTCTATTGGATTATATGCGCCATCAAATGGGACATTAACCTCATTGACCCGTTGTCCTAAATGGATTTGAAGCTTACTCAATAATGATTGCCGTTGACCATGGAGCAATTCTAATCTAGCTCTTTCAGCCTGAACATTCATCCCTTGGCTGAGCACACTAAGACCTGTAGCCATCCCCACCGACTGGCGAAGAGCGACCGTACTTAAGGCTCTCTCGACTTTGGCAATCCTACTACTTAAATAATTAATATTGGCTTCCACTTCACCTATCTCAATCCAGGCCTTGGTGGCTTCATAAAAATTATTCAGGACAGTCGAAGCCATTTTATAAAAAGCTATCTGTGTCTTTTTATCAGCTATTTCTTGGGCTAATGCGGTTTTAATGCCCATATCAATCGGTACAACATTAGCAGCGGTATATTTCTCAAGATACTCGTTAAAAGCCAGCATGGAACCAAAATCATTGACCCTAAAAATTTCTCTTAAGGACTTATAATCCACCCCGCCTGCCTGAGATGGGTGTGCGGCAACTGAAGATACACTTGAAACTGTTAAGGCCGGAGGAGCAATTCTTGCGGACGCATATTCAGGACGAGGTAATTTAATAACGTCATCAGGCGGCGGTGCCCCTGCTAAAACAACCCCGCGGGACGTTTGTTCTGCTATTACAGCCAGCAGGCGCTGCCTTTCACCATCATCTTTTGGAAATACCACTGACACTGGTTCGCCTTTTCTTAATATACCCAACTTATCATGGACAATAAGCTTAATAGATTGATACGCATCA
>CAZCHB010000025.1:0-5213 GCA_964498235.1 uncultured Planctomycetales bacterium | reverse complement strand
AACGGCACGTTCAGATACAAACGGCCTGACATTAATAGTCGATACAGCTGCTGCAAAAAGATCGCCATAACGCGTCTTGACTAAAACAGGATCGCCTTGTTTAATAGCCATTGTTTTAGGCAATAAAATCACATTCTCATCCTCACCGCCAATCTGAACAATACCTGTTGTTAGCCTTAATAATTCTGTCCCGCTGGTAACCATCACATTGTGATGGTTAATGCTCGTCACCACTCCGTCGCTGGGGGCGCGGATGACACTTGAATTAACCTTGGCCTCTAACTCATCGAGCCTAGAGGCAAGGATATTTTTTCTATCCATTAATCTTGTTCTGCGGCCATCATAACCCTCTAGCATATCAACAACCTTGCTGAGCTGTTCATCAACAGCATGCATTTCTTTCAAAGTTAGATTGTATTGAGCAATATAATTGGCACCAATTAAGGCGATTATATCCCCCTTCTTGACACGTTGTCCCTCAGTAATAAGTAATTTTGCCTCTCCTGGAGCTGAAGATAGGATGGAGATTTCATTTACGGTGGCAATATGGGCATTGGTGCGGTTTGTGCCGATAATAGACGTTAACCTAGTATCATGACTTCTAGTTGGCAGAAAGGAAACCCCTACTGTTACCTCACTGCCTGGTTCCATGGTTTGATTAAGCGATACGGTAAATGATAATTGCAAATCACCAGAAGAATTGGGGGCAACATTGACTTTTAAATCATCAATGCTTTTAACCTTTATCCCGTTAATGGTCAATTCATTGATGCCGTTAACGAAGGTGGCAGCAGGCACTGTCAGATTGAACGTGAATCTATTTTTAGGCTGGTACGTCAGGACAACATCACCCACATTAGCTTCAGCGCCTGCTTTATTAAAATTAATAACTATCAAATCACAAGGAGCGATGATGTCTAATGCCGCCATTTCCTGGTTTACTTCAGCTAATTCCGACTCTAGGCGTATGATTTCCTGTTTTATCGGTGTAATTTCCGAAGCAATTGCCAATACTCCTCGCACGCGTTCCTTATCGGCCAAATTCTTTTTCTGTGCATTCAGACGTTCACTTAAACTGCGTTGACGCTCAATAAACTTGTCATTGGCCATTGTCCCCATCTTCTCGCCTTCTCTATATTCAAATCTTGAAATATCTGTAATTCGGGCAATCCCTTTACCTACCGCGTTAATTGGTTTTAGGAGGGATCCAAGTCTTGTTCGTTCTTGAAAAAAAGATGAACGCTGAGCCGCGGCAGATTGAGCAACAGCTACAGCTGAAGAAGCGCTTGCTTGCATAGTTGCAGGTCTTATTTCTGCCCCAGCGGCTATTGCGGGTGCTAATAGAAATTTTACTGCGTTTAAATCTATTGTAAAAGGGACTGATCCAGGAAACATCGAGGCTGCCACATTAGTCTCTATGTTAAATTTTATTACCGCAGGTGCACCCTGTCCCTGTGCAGATAGATCTGGCGCCTTAACATTTCTTAGGCTTCTAACCGGATCCGTTGATGGTAAGCTTACATGTACTTGCTCACCCCCATCACTCTTTGTTACTGCCTGTTTTGCCAATCTTGCACGGGTTACAGAACCTACAACCCCGTCGGGATTTATCTGCGCTTGACGCTGGGCTTCTATTAAAAAGTGCTGATGATACCAGCGAAAATACGTTGGATTATCAAAGATTCTTTTGCCTCCACTGATATGCCTCAAGATAAAGTCCTTATCCTGCGCTTTCATGTTCTTGACAACATCGTCTACACTGACCTTATCTTTTAATCCCGCGATAAGTTCTTGGTCAGCAGCGTTCGTGATTGGCCCATTAAGCTTAAGCAAACCCGTATTGGCCTGGGCAGAAGACGCAGTAGCGATACCGCCGGCTAACATTAATGACAGCAAGGCTGCCTTCGCCATACCACGCGGAATAAGGCTTACACTCAAGCGCTTTAACTTACGGGCTAATTGGCGAAACTGTATTGCATCTAATAACGCTGCAGGTAAAACAATCATGGCATCATTTGTTTTGGCAAACGAAAATCCGCCGGCAAAATATTTACGCGGCACCTGCGTCCGTGACATTTCATCATAATCTTCCTTGATTACACTATAAACGCCCTTCTTAACTGACCTAAGATATTGGACATAAATCTTTTCCTTTATCTGTTTATCATCAAGGACAATGCCGGCTGTTTTTACCTTATTCGTGTAAACCTGGTTGATAAGATGGGATTTCAAACGCTTCTTAAACCAAATGGCCAGGATCAAAGAATGGTACATTTGTCTCAGCGGCGCAAAATATTTCCCTTCATTGACTTCACGCTCTAATTCAGGAATGATCAACTCTCGCGTCACCTGGGAAGAAATATCATTTTTCCTATCAGCACCATTATAATCTTCCTCAACAAGCACCTTTAAACGACTTTCGCTGATATAGGCAGAAGCGCTGTCTTCATAGACAATGACCTTAGACGGCACGACCCATACCTTATTAAAATTCCCAATATTAACAGGGACATTAGCCCTACCGTATTTAATGCTGGCCTGGTTAAAAACCCTGCTCCAAAACTTCTTACCTAACTCATGCTTGGGGTCGGTCAATTCAGCGGATAATTGCTTAAGGATAAAATCTTGTACCAGCATATCACGGCCTGCATTAGTTGGTTCTAAGTCTGCGGCAATGATACGATCTTTTTCAAACGGGGAAAGATTAACCCAAAGGTCACGTTCAGGAATGGTCAGGAAACTTAAAAAATACCTAACTAAAACATCAAGATCCCCGCGGCTTATTTGATCTGTTGACTTCTGGTTTATTAAATCAACCGCAAAATCAATCTTAAATGGATCCTGATCGTCAATAGTGATCGCTTTTAACAGCGGTAACGGACGGGAAGAAGATATTACAATTTGTGTAGGAAAAGTAATAGGCGCCTGCATTGACGCCAATACCATGTCTGCGCCCGCCGTATTGATACAAACGGCCGCAATTAAAACACACGATACCCAATTTGCTATCTTCATAGTATTTGAAGTATAGCTGTAAATTATTAAGATTGTATTAACACTAGGTTAGGATTTTATTCAACGATGCATCTTTAGTCTTTGCAGGGCTTTAGAGAAATAGAAAAAGTGGAGCCTTGCTGCGGGGCGCTTTCAACATCAATACGGCCTTGATGGGCATGGATGATATGTTTGACGATGGCAAGGCCTAAACCCGTCCCGGTATCACCCGTACGGGATTTATCTACACGGAAAAACCGTTCAAAGATCCTAGGCAGGAACTCGGCAGGAATGCCCACTCCGCTGTCTTTAACATCAATCCTCACCCATCCAGCATCCATGTAGGCTTTTATGGCGATCTTACCTTGGGCAGGCGTAAACTTGACCGCGTTATCTAAAAGATTAATAAAAACCTGCTCTAAACGGTTATAGTCTGCTAACACCTTAGGCAGGTCGCAAGAAACAGTCAAACTCAACACTATTTCTTTCTTATCAATAGCTTTTTTACTGACTGAAATAACTGATTGAATAACTGAGCCTACTTCCAAAGGGGCAAAATCCATCTTTGCTTCCCTGGATTCAATGGCAGAAAGCACCAATAAATCTTCAACTAAAGTTTCAAGGCGTTGGGTTTGTTTATGGATAATCTCCAAGAAACGCTTGGCATTTATTTGATCATCCAATCCTCCCTCGTCCGCCAAGGTCTCCACAAAACCTTTGATGGCCGTCAAGGGAGTCTTTAATTCATGGGAGACATTGGCCACAAACTCTGAACGCATGGCAATAAGCTTCTTAAGGGCTGTAATATCATGAAAAACAGCGACGATACTCTTCAAACGGCCTTCGCGCAGGATAGGAGAAATCTGCATGCTAAAGAAAATATCTGACACCCCAATCAACACAATCTCTTTATTAAGGGCAAGCTTGTTTTCCAACGCTTCTTTAATGGATGAATTAATCTGCGCATGTGGGATGACTTCCCAATAAGGCTTCAATTCTACCTGAGCTGAACGCATCTGAAACATTTGTGACGCATTAGGGCTTACATAAAGGATCCGTTCATCAGCCCCTATAACCATTACCCCTTCAACCATGCTTGAGAGTATGGCATTAAGCTCATTCTTATCGTGGAAGGATTGTGCTTCATAATGCATCAAACGATCCGCGGCGATTTTCATCTCACGTCTAATACGTTCTATTTTCCGTAAATAGAAACGCCTTACCGCTACAACACAGACAGCAGTAAGGCCAAGTGCCGATAACACTAGAAATAACCAGTTATTTGAATCAAGCATGCGTTAAGAAAAACTTGATGACATTATCGCGGGTGACAATCCCGACAGGCCGATTTAGCTTATCAATGACAATAATACAGCCAGTCTTAAACTCAAGAATAGTTTTCATCACTTCTTCTAAGGAAGCCGTTTCTTTAAAAAGAAAAGGATCTTTGATCATAACATTCTTTAGAATAAAGCCGTCTAAAAGATCCTTATCATAAAACCACTCCCCATCCTCAAGGCGGCGGGGCGAATGCGTCTTATATAACTGCCGCTGGCTGATCAGACCGACAACAGAACCGCTGCTGTCGACCACCGGCAAATGACGTATATCATAGACGGTAAACTTATCATAAACCACATGAAACTCATCGGTATCTTTGACAGTGATCACCGGAGAGGCCATCACAGCTTTGATGCTAGTTGTTTTTATCAATTCTTTTATCATGCCGTTATCATATCACTTTTTTCCCCAATTCTCAAATTATGTATGTTAAATTACTGCCTATGTCAGAACAAATAAGCTTAATTTATTGGTCCACCCTGACGGGTGTCATTAGTTGTCTCAGAAATGATGCCGGAAGCGATTGAAGAAGGCGGGCCTGCCTTAGCGGCATGGGGCGTAATGATTGGCCTTTGCTGCATACTTTTAATTACGAACTTAGTCAGCTTGATCCCCACCCCTTAATTTATTTTAACGACGTGAACATGGCCTTTGCGCGGGCTGATGCCAACGCGTGATCAAGCATCGGCGCAGGATATTCACTTGGAAACAATAAATCCGGCTCCTGCCACGCATGGATTTCTTTGTTCGTCTTGCCTTGCAATTCAGGTATCCAGCGCTTGATATAAACGCAGTCAGGATCAAACTTCTTCTGCTGAAGCCAAGGGTTAAAAATACGGAAATACGGCGCCGCGTCGGCGCCACAACCGGCGGCCCAC
>CAZCHB010000024.1:0-14985 GCA_964498235.1 uncultured Planctomycetales bacterium | reverse complement strand
GAACGGGCGCGCCTTAAACAAGGGCAGATTCTTAAAGCAAAAGCTGTCATTGCAACCGAGAAGCAAGTAAATGCTCGCTATAACAGTTTGGCTGGGATTGTCTGTGAAGCGGTGGCGGATGGGGGTGAGTTTTCCAGTTTACTCTCAACCCTTGAATCAGCGGCGGGTCAGGCTGATATCCATATCATGAATACCCAGCCGCAAGCGGTGCGCAGTCAAAAATCAGTCAAATTCTACCCTGTGGAACTGCAAATCAGCGGCCAATGGCCTGCTATCGTTGAATTTCTCCATCTGCTTCAGTCCCAACCGAACTATTATTTCATAGATGAATTAAATCTAGAGAAGTATGCCGACGTTTCCAAGACCATTAGCGGACGGATCCTCATTTCCCAGATGCGTTTAAGCAAGCCTTAAAAATTGGCATTGCCGTTATTTATAGTATATACTTCAATAAAATTTAAACGTATCTGGAGAGATTAAGGCCGTGAACAAGCACAGGCTTATTATTAGCGTTGTATTGTATTTTTTAGCTCTAGAGTTGTCCTATGCTGATAGGATTGATATTGCTTCCTTACAGCAGCGCCGCGATGCTATTAATGCAGTCTTAGATTCCTTAGAATCAGCAGGTTCTATCAATTCATATGAGGCGCCGCCCATTATTGTCAGCCCTAAAAAAGGTCAGGGCCAGTCTTCAGTTAAATCCCAGCTTAATCCTCAGAAGAAACAACAACCTGCTTTGATAGATAAAGTAAAGGTGTCGGGGGAGCTGCGTGCCTCAGTTGGGGTTGATTCCGACGGAGAAGTTATTCTCAGGCGCGCAAATCCAGACCTTAATGAACGTAATTACCGGATGCTTTCAAGCGATGCCTTAAACCGAAGGCTTAACACCTATGATCCTGCCATTTATTCTCAGGTAAAGGTGAATGTTGATGCGGCGATTACTCAAGCCGTGTCCACGCATATGAATGTGACAATCGACCCGTGGAGTTATACGGGAAAGACCAAGAGAGTAATCATAAATGGCGTTGGCGGTGATTCAGCTAAAGTTCGTTACTTGACTGTCGGAGGGACGGGCTATACGTTGGGGGCTAATATTTTTACCCTGGATAACGGTGATGGATTTAGTTTATCTGAAACAAAGATTAAAAAAGGACATGTTCCTGCAGGGACAGTCAATTCAGCGTTCGGTAATATCTTTGATCTTCCGGAATTAAAGGTTGATTATACCTTTATGCCCATTAGAGAATTTTGGGTGGATTTAAAACCAACGGATGCGTTTCATTTACGTGTATTTCCTATGGCTTACGAAAATCAAGCGTTAACCAGCGACGATCCGTTAAAATTATCGAATAATAAGCAATACTGGGAAGAAAGCCCATGGCTGCGTGATTGGAGTGCTGGCCATATCAATACCACTGATTTTATGAAAGGGCGCTGGGACCGCAGTTTTTCATTTAATTCTAAGGACAGCGGCGGTCAGCATTTGACTGCATTGCGCGGCGCCTCATTTGATTTAAAACCCACCGACCAAACCACAATTGAAGGCGTTATCGCGACCCCAAAAACAATTTGGCAGGAATACGGTGAGGTTACCGCAGTGCCGGCCAGTATCCGCGCAAAGCATTTTGTTGACGATCAAATGTATGTCGGGGCAACGGCGGCGGCGCATCAAGGTTTTACTGATAATAAGACTGACGCGGAAAATTATGTCGGCAGTATTGATACGGGCATTATGCCTTTTGATGGGCTTAAATTAAGCATTCAAGGCGCCCATTCCACCAGCCATTATGATAAGCAAACTGCTGATTACGCATCGAAAAAACAAGGCGGGGCGTATCTTGTTTCTATTGAGAACACTTCGAATGCCGCGGCCGATATGTTAAATAAAGATTATTTTGGCATCCAGCCAGCCCAGAAAGATGATGATTTTTATAAAACAAAGGTTTTTTGGGCGCGCATGGATGAGAAATTTGAATCATCATTATCTAATTATCACGAGACCCGTGATGATGCGTTTTGGAGCCGTCATTTGAGTTTTTACCCGTCTACGATGCGGTATTTGTCAGGGCTTAAGATCTCAATGGGTGAAGATGATGTGACGCCTTTTGCGATTGGTAATGGGATTGATTACGGCCGTACAGTCTTAGGCTGGCGCGGGGATGTTTTTTTGTTAGATGGCCAGTTAAGAGGATTGGGTGATATCCGTCATGTGAGTAATAATAAAGGCGATCATATTGAAACCGTCTTTAGGAACGAATGGGATTATAAGATCACCCCGCGGTGGACGACAAAATCATTATTAGTATGGGACGAATTGCCGAAGACCAAGGCTGGTTTTGATCCTTTTATTGTTAGTGGCGACACAGGCAAGCCATTAGCAAACGCGGCTGTTGTGGGAGACGAGGACCCAAGTTTATTTACCGGAGCATTAGGATCCAGATATCAAATGACAGATTGGTCGGCGATTAATGGGGTCTGGGAACATACCAATGATTCAACCTTGGCGACTGATAATTTTCCTAGAGGAGTTCTTAATAGCTCGAGTTTTGCCCTATATCAGGAAAATGGCAGGACCTACCGTCAAGTCTATCCATTCTTGTATTCTCAGGGACATTTTGATCAAGCCCCGTATGAATATTTTAATATTTTTAAGACCGGTTTGGAATTATCCCCGAATGAGGTATGGCATTTCTATCTAGACTACACGCGCAATTCCAATCAATTTGCCGGAAATATTGACGACAATATGAATCATTTTGGCTTGGAAGGGGCTTTTACCCCGACAAAGAAATTTGGAATTTTTGCCCGCTATTCATTTTCACAATGGAATGACTTAGATCATCTGGTTTTTAATAATGACAGCGATTATGAAGGATATCATAATATTTTCTTGGAAGCTCGACTAATTCCAAGTAAAGATTCAACAGTAATTCTTAATTATGGTGTCGGCCCTGCCTACAATATTCAAACCTCATCCGTCGATCCAAAACTCGGGCTTTATTCAGCCACTGTTTTAGAAACCCAGCATATCTTCCGGTTGATTTACGAGCGTAAATTCTAAATCTTTCGTTGAGTCAAATACAGCTTTTGGTTTATAGTATAAGCCATGGATAAATGGATATTCTTAATTACCGGCGGGATATTGGGGACTTTAGCGCGTTATGGCATCAGCGGCGCGATTTCTAAGATTGCCGTTGCCAATTTTCCTTACGGCACCTTCACGGTTAATATGATCGGATGTTTTCTCGTCGGATTTCTAGATATTTTAGCTGAACGCAAGTTTAACACATCACCGCAGATGCGCCTGTTGTTTGTGACAGGTTTTTGCGGCGCTTTGACCACCTTTTCAGCGTTTATTCTGGAGAGTTACAGCTTGATGCGTGCCGGGGAAATGTTTGGCGCTGCGATTAACATTTTTGCCAGTGTTATGGCAGGCCTTCTCTTATTCCGTTTAGGAATCCTCTTAGGCGAGATTATTTTTTAACCGGCACCTTCACCAATGTCGGGCCTCGGTTCATAACAGCCACCCCCCCCATCAGGAATGCCTAATAGACATTTACAGTCATTTCCACACAAAACTTTGCCGTCACAATCTTCTCCTTCTTCGAGTATCTTGTTGCCACATACGCCTGGTGGAGGCGGCGGTGCTGTTATAGTACATTGGGCATTCGTTAAAGGATTCGGCGAAGAAACGCATTCAATAGTCCCTGTTGTCCCAGCGACAGTTAAAGGTAATATTGTACCGGGAGCATACAGGATGCCGCCATGACCGCATCCAGGTAAATCCCAAACGCCGGGGGGATCAGGCTGGAATCTTGCGGCACCTAACCATGGGAATCCCCGATGGCACCAAGAATTATAGGCATTTGTCGGCGGCGGCGGGGTCGGGGGTTTAGGTCCGATACAAGTCCTGTTATTGCCGCTGGATTTCCATGCATCTATTTGTGTAGAACTTAAGGCCAAGGTTCCGTCGGGAGCGTAAACTTCTAGGGCGAAAGCGCCGGGGTTATATTTCCATTCGTTAGTTGGGGCAAGGGCATTTGGCACATTGACCACCTTAACATTGATTAAATTATTTCCCGTGTTTAGATGGGCAGTAAAATCATTGTAACTTCCTTGATTGTTGCCCACCCCAAGCACCCTGACGCCGTTGACGGCAATATATCCATTATCATCAAAACTGTAACGGAAAGTATATGTGCCAGGGCTCGCGGCATTTAAAACAGCTGTAAAAGAAACCATTTGGTTAATAAAGCGGTGATCTTCATGTTCCCACGCTGACCAAAGTGAATTGGCGGTTAAGAAAGGACCCCATGATGTAGATCCGTTGACATGGAAGGAGGCGCAATTGTCTAATATATCACATTGATTAGCCGCGTCATTAGGTGTTTGGGTGCCTTCATAACATCGGCATTCCCCGGAACAGAATTCAACTTTGTCGCACTTTTCACCGATCTCCCGATAGCCATTACCGCAGACAATATCAGGTTCACATACGAAGGTGTTGCGGTCAAAATGAAAACCGCTATTACAGTAAATCGAGCAATGGTTGCCGGAGCTAGATGGGCATAAGCTTGAAGAAGTGACGAAGTTCATATCCCCATCGTCAAGCATATTCGTACCGTACCCGGGGCATTGGGTTGAATTAGCTGGGGCTGGACTTCCGCCGCGGCATTTAGGCGCGCAATTATACGCGTCAGCCTGACATAATTGGAAGCCTGATGATGGGCCGCAATCAAAAGTAAAGACACGGTCTCCTAAAGAGCAGGTATTTGTAAAACCGCTTATGGAGGTAGGTGCCGGCCGCCTAAAATCATCAGGAGTCCTGTAACAAATACCCGGCAGGGGATTGGAACAGCATGTGGGGTCATCTTCACATACTGTAAAATTACCACAGGTTACCGGTGTACAATTCATTTGAACACTGCGCTGTGTTTTTGCGCATCCGCCGACACCGCAAGCACCGACGAAAGTCAATCCTTTAGTGCAAGTACAGTCAGGAAGGTCAAAATCATGTTTAGAGGCTTCAATGAGATGATCGTTGAGGGATTCTTTGGTGGAATCACCCCAAAGTTTGAAATGGGCGTTGATAGAGCGCATCAAATAGGGGCCGCCAAAGATAATTCCTGACATCACCAAAACGGCAATGAGGGCGTATTCAATGGTTGACTGGCCTTTCTTTGATAGACGCATAGATAATAAAAGTATATACTATAAAATCTTTTATGGCAAACACTCTTCCAGATGCGTTTTGGACGCGGATTCAATCCATTTTACCTCAAGGCATTGACCTTACAGGCTTTTTTCAAGGGCATAAGTTCAGGGCTTTTCGGGTGAATACACTTAAAATAACTCCTCAAGAAGCAGGGGATGTTTTAAAACGTGAGGCCATTGAGTTTGAGCCGATCAATTGGTATCCGAGCGCTTTCACTGTTCAATTGCCCTTTGACCAAAAGGTATTGGAGTCAAGTCTGGCTATTGAGGGAAAAGTATACGCTCAGGGCTTGGAGAGCATGTTAAGCGTTTTGGCATTAGAGCCGCAACCATATGAAAATATTATAGATATGTGTGCTGCTCCAGGTTGTAAAACCACCCAGATTGCCGCGCATATGCACAATGAAGGGTTTTTACAAGCTAATGAACCAGTGAAGGCACGTTTTTACCGATTAAAAGCGGTGACTGACCTTTTAGGGGCTAAGGTTCAATTAAGCATGAAGGATGGACGCTTTTTTCGTTCCCAGCAATTATTTGACCGTATCTTGGTTGACGCGCCCTGTAGTTCTGAAGGAAGATTTTTAAGAACAGAGCCTAAGACGTACGCCTATTGGAGCCTGCGCAAAATTCAGGAAATGGCGCATAAACAAAAAGGACTGCTGTTAAACGCGGCTAGACTTGTCAAACCCGGCGGCACCTTGGTGTATTCAACCTGTACCTTTGCCCCTGAGGAAAATGAAGCCGTGATTGACTGGTTCTTACGCAAGAGTGAAGGTGAATTTAGTTTGTGCCCAATAGACATGCCCTTTATAAAAACCTACCCTGCCTTGACTGGATGGAATGATAAGCCATTTAAATCCGACTTAAAGCCCTGTCTGCGCGTCTTGCCTGGCGACTATATGGAAGGTTTCTTTGTCGCTAAATTAATGCGCGCGGTATCGGGCTGATTTTTCATTTAGCCTTGACCAAGAGCAAAAATTATACGAGAATGACACGGATGAATTTACGCTACATGCCCATTATTTTAACCGTGTTGATGACAGGGTCATTTTTATTGCCTGTAAACGCGGATGAGCTTCCTTTAACGGCTGAATTGACACTGGAGATTAATGCGGTGCAAATTGTCCTTAACGATGAGCACCGCGACGGTGTTGATTGGGAAGCCATTGTGTCGGATTTCCATACTCTCCAATTAGCCCAAGAAGATAATCCCTTGTGGGACGATAAGGCATACAAGATCAGCGTCGGATCAGTCTCAAGAGATGATTATACTGTTTTGATTGATGCCTTAGATACAGTTGGTAAGATGACCCAATCAACTCAGGCGCCGATCAATATTAAAGCAGATACTAAGCAAACAGTTTATGTTGCCTTTGGTGACGCCAAAAACATGGATAATATGCGTTGTGATTTTCTTTTGTCGATGCTTCCTAAGGGTGAGCTTAAGTTAAGAATAGAGCCGCATATCCGTTATGTATTAAAAGACGGTAAACATTCCGAAGCGGCGTTGTTAACCTCGCAGACAGATGTAGTGCTGAAAGAAAATACGGTCATTGCCCTAGGGGGCATTATTTCCCAGCAGGAAATCACTAAAACGCATAAGTTTCCGTTATTGGGTGATTTACCTATCGTCGGGCTTGTTTTCCGCAGTCAAGGGCGGCTGATGCAGAAGACGGAAACAATGATTTTTTTAACACCTCATTTTAAATCCGTCCTACCAGAGGAAACGGATGAGAAAGATAATTCATAAGATGATATTGGCAAGGCTGTTTATCGGGGCAGTATTGATCTTAGCACTGCATGGTTGTGCCGTCAGGGGGCCGGTGGTGCCGGCACCTGTCGCAGGTGTGCCTTTAAGCGAGATTTGTACCAAGTATAATGTCAGCTGGCAGTGGGACGGTGTTACGCAGGTCGTAATGATGGAATATAAGGGGAATAAGGCCAAGGCGCTTGTCGGCAGTAAGACTGTCTTAGTCGGCAAAGAGAAAATCATGCTGAATTTACCGTTAGTTCGTTTAAACAGTGTGATTTATGTGCCTGATGATTTTGAAACCAAGGTCTTTGCTCCCTTTGGGATTGCCCCCTCACCGGAAATTTCTTCTGAATACCTGCGTTATAAGACAATTATTATTGATCCCGGGCATGGCGGGAAAGACCCCGGAACGCGGGGACAGGGGGGAAGCGTTGAGAAAGATATTGTCCTCGATGTCTCAAAAAAAATAAAGGCGATTTTAGAAAGGGCCGGTATTAAGGTTATCATGTCCCGAGATTCAGATGAATTTATTTCGTTAGAAGAACGTTCCAAGATGGCTAGTAAGAATAACGTTGATATATTTGTCAGCATCCATGCTAATTTCAGTAGAAATAAGAAGGTTGAAGGGATGGAAGTTTATTACGTTAAAACAGATAAAAAGAGTGATTTGGATGAAGAGACCCGCCGGATCAATGAGCGTGTTTTTGTACAGCAGCTTAATCTCAAGCCGTCCGTCGCGGATAAGATTGTTGCGGATATGATGTATGCGTTTAAAGTCAGCGCCTCCGGTACGATTGCGCGGCGTATTGCCGCTGGCGCCCAAAATGATTTAAATATTATTAACCGCGGCGCGAGGGAGTGCCGTTTCTCCGTCGTCCGTAATTCAGTGGTTCCCGCTGTCTTAGTTGAAATAGGTTACGTATCTAACCGCAGTGAAGAAAAACGATTAAAAGATCCGCTTTACCGGACCAAAATCGCGGAAACAATCGCCAAGAGCATTATCAAATATGCCAGTGATTCCTAAATCAAACGACCCTATTGGTGTTTTCGATTCTGGTTTGGGCGGGCTGACCGTCGTGAAACAGATTATCCAGTTCTTGCCTAATGAGCGCATTGTATACTTTGGAGATACGGCCCGCGTGCCTTATGGGACAAAATCACAAGACACTATTATCCGCTATTCCAGGGAAATTGTTAAGACCTTGCTGAAACGCAAGGTCAAATTAATTGTAGTGGCCTGTAATACGGCATCAGCCCTGGCTCTGGATACTTTGAATAAAGAATTTAGAGTGCCAATTATTGGGGTTATCGCGCCGGGAGCCCGTAAGGCCGCGCTATCGACAACTAAAGGAAAAATTGGTATTATAGCCACTTCTTCAACGGTCAAAAGCGGTGCCTACGCGGATAAGATTCGTATTCATAATTCAAGAGCTAAGGTGATTAGCCAGCCTTGCCCGTTGTTTGTGCCCTTAGTAGAAGAAGGATGGTATGATCACGCAGTTACTCATGCCATCGCAAAAGAATATCTTGATGGAGTAAAGAAATTTGGCGTGGACACCTTGATTCTAGGATGCACGCATTATCCTTTACTTAAAAATGTCCTGCATTCAGTCATGGGGCCCAAGGTTGCCTTAGTTGATTCCGCCGAGGAAGTGGCTGCGCAGGTGCGGCAGGTCTTGATCGAGCGTAAATTATTGCGGGTGTCCTTAGCGCCGGCAGAGCATGCGTTTTTAGTCAGTGATGAGCCAAAAAATTTTAAACGGTTAGCCCAGCGTTTTTTAGGCGGTGGGGTCAAGAAAGTGGAACAGGTTTATGTTTGAGCTTAAAGTCAGGGATCATATTTCATCAGCACACACCTTGCATGGTTACGATGGCCCCTGCGCGTGCCTGCATGGGCATACATGGAAAATTGAAGTGACCGTGACGGGGAATCAATTAGACAAGATTGGTTTGCTCGTTGATTTTAAGATAATAAAACAGAAGTTAAAAGAAGTCCTTCTGCCCTTAGATCATGTGAATCTCAATGATTTGCCTGCCTTCGTCGGGATTAATCCATCAACGGAAAATCTAGCCAAACACATTTACGCGCAAATGGCCTCACGTGTGCTTCCCTTAAAATTAAAACAATTGGAAGTGTGGGAGTCGGACACGGCGAGTGTTATTTATTATGAATAGTAAAGTTACAGTGTGAAAATGAATAAAGCGGTCGTATTGCTCTCCGGTGGTCTTGATTCGTCGACGACGCTTTTTTTCGCGAAAGCTAAAGACTATGAGTGTCATTGCCTGGGTTTTGATTACGGACAGCGCCACAAGAAAGAACTTATTTCAGCAAAGGCAATGGCTAAATTAGCCAAGAGCCCATTTACGGCGGTGACAATTTCATTGCCGTGGAAGGGGTCGGCCCTGCTTGATAAGAAGGTTAATGTGCCGCATCACCGCAGTTTAACAGCAAAAGATATTCCAGTGACCTATGTTCCGGCGAGGAATATAATATTCTTAAGTTTTGCCGCGTCCTATGCTGAGGCGATTGGGGCTAAGCATATCTTTATTGGGGCTAATGCGGTTGATTATTCCGGATACCCTGATTGCCGCCCCAAATTCATTGATGCGTACCAGGCTATGCTTGCGCAAGGGATGAAAACCGGCGTGCAGGGCAAAATCATTAAAGTTGAAACACCATTAATCCATTTAAGCAAGGCGCAAATCATCCGATTAGCGGCAAGGCTCAAAGTCCCTTTAGGAAAAACATGGTCGTGTTATCAGGGCGGCAAGAACCCATGCGGGGAATGCGACAGCTGCCGCCTGCGTGATAAAGGTTTTCAAGAAGCAGGTATTCATGAACGCTAAAATTATGGAAGTGTTTCGCTCGATTCAAGGCGAAGGTCCTTATGCCGGCTTGCTTCAGGTCTTTGTGCGTTTTTTTGAGTGTAATATCCACTGCTCATGGTGTGACACGCCAGCGTCGATAGGGGACACCAGCCGGAATTATACAGAAGTTAGTTTAGAGGACTTGCTAAATCAAGTGAAAGGTTTGTATGAAGGCTGTCATTCGGTGAGTATTACCGGCGGAGAACCGCTGGTGCAGGTGGAATTTCTTAAAGCATTCTTGCCGCGACTGCAGAAGGCTGACATGAAAGTATATCTGGAAACAAATGGCATTCTTCCCAAAGAGTTGGTTCAGGTGATTGATTTAGTTGATATTATCGCGATGGATATCAAATTACCATCCTCGACGAAAGAAAAGGAATTCTGGCATGAGCACGAGGAATTTCTACGTATTGCGTTAAAGAAAAAAGTTTTCATCAAGGCTGTCGTCAGTAAGGATACTAGCGACGAAGATATTTATAAAGCTATTGAGCTTGTAAAACGCATAGATCCGGATGTCATGCTTATCCTGCAGCCGAATTCATTTGATTTGCGTGAGTCGAATTTTTGTGTGGATAAATGCGTCAAGTTTCAGCAGTACAGCACGAAGATATTAAAAGACGTAAGGGTAACGCCGCAGATGCATAAGTTTATGAAATTGCGATAGGGGATAAAATAAAAGAAGTCACGGTAATCTAATTAATTAATTAATGGATCCCCGATAAAAATATTCGGGGATGAATTTAGAGGTGAAGAATGAAGAAAGTCAGTTCTTATGAAGGTAAACAAAGCAATATCCGCACAATGAAAATGCCGGCGATTGAAGTGTGGGCAAATCAATACGCGGACCGTGAGTACGTCGTGGATTTGACCATTCCAGAATTTACCTGCATTTGCCCAAAGACAGGTTTGCCGGACTTTGCGACGATTAAGGTCAGTTATAAGCCCGCTTCGGTGTGTTTAGAATTGAAATCATTAAAGATGTATCTTCTAGAGTACCGCAATTTAGGAATATTTCACGAGCATCTAGTGAATCGTTTGCTGGATGATTTTGTTAAGGCAGGTAAGCCGCGCTGGATGAAGGTGGAAGTGGAGATGAATCCCCGCGGCGGTATTGCGACTAATGTGACAGCAGAATACAAGAGAGGTAAATAATATGCCAAGACCCGACGGACGTAAACCCAACCAACTGCGTAAGATTAAGGTAACAAAGAATTATTTAAAACATGCTGAAGGTTCGTGTCTCATTGAGTTTGGGGAGACCAAGGTGATTTGTTCCGCTTCCGTTGAAGAAGGTGTTCCCCCGTTCTTAAAAGGTAAGGGCGAAGGCTGGGTGACCGCAGAATACGGCATGCTGCCCCGTTCCTGTACTTCACGTATCCGTCGGGAGAAAACATCCGGCCGCACAGAAGAAATTCAGCGTCTTGTTGGCCGTTCGTTGCGTTCCATCGTTGACATGACAAAATTAGGCGAGCGCACCATCCGCATTGACTGTGATGTCCTGCAGGGAGACGGCGGTACGCGCACCGCATCAATTACCGGCGGATTTATTGCGTTGGCTGACGCGCTTATGTGGATGAAAAAGAAGCAGTTAGTGGATACTGTCCCGTTAAAAGACTATATCGCCGCCATCAGCGTCGGAATTTCTCAAGGGGTTCCGGTTTTGGATTTAAATTATATTGAAGATTCTAAAGCTGATGTGGATATGAATATCGTCATGGTTGGCCGCGGCCAATTCGTAGAAGTACAGGGCACTGGTGAGGGCGGCACCTTCAGCGAGAAGCAAATGTCCGCGTTAATTACCTTGGCCAAGAAAGGCATTAAAGAATTAATCGCTATTCAGAAAAAGAATTTACTGGGCTTAAAATTCTAAATTATGTCATGCCCGAATGTTTTTCAGCCAAAGGCGGATCAGCCTTTGGCTGAAATCGGGCATCTAGTTCATGATCTAGGCCCCCAACAGAAGATTTCGGGGGCGACAATGGGGTTTTTATGAAAGAATTAATAGTTGCCTCCCGTAACAAGGGTAAAATTGCTGAGATTAAAGAGCTGTTAGCTGACCTGCCTTATAAAGTTACGTCGCTCTTGGACTATCCAAATTTACCAGATGTCGTCGAAGATGGTAAAACTTATAAAGAAAATGCCTTGAAGAAGGCCGTTGAAATAGCTAAACGAACCGGCAAGTTAACCATGTCTGATGATTCCGGTCTTGAAGTTAAGGCCTTAGGAAATGCTCCCGGCATTTATTCCGCCCGTTTTGCCGGTGAAGGGGCTAGCGAAGCAGATAGGAATAAGAAACTTTTTGACATGCTTAAAGGTTTTCCCATGGACCAGCGGCATGCAAGGTACCGTTGTGTTATTGCTTTTGTCGATGGAAAAGGACGTGAGATTGGTATAACACAAGGCACCTGCGGAGGCTACATTACATTAAAAGAACAAGGCAGTAATGGATTTGGTTTTGACCCGCTGTTTTTATTGAAACGTTATAACAAAACATTTGGCGAACTCTCTCCCGCGGTCAAGAAAAAGATTTCCCACCGTGCCCGCGCGCTCAAGAAATTCAAAGCTCTTATTGGAAAATACCAATCGTCTTAATGATGGAATTAATGACTTGCGGGACGGAGATTTTCTTGGTGTATTTTGGGCTGGAAATTTTATCGTAGATACGGATCTCGAGGCTGCGCAGTAGTTCTTCAGCTAAGGGCGGTACAATGCCTGAGGTCATATCAACCATGACCTTTAGGTCGCACATTTGGTCGAAGTTTGCCCATCCCGAGGTTAATAGGACAATGGTGGGGCTTTTAAGCCGCAGGTTATCTGTGGTGATCTTTTGATTTTCAATAACAAAGTTTCCTTCCACGTCAGTGATCATGACTTGGCCGATGCGCAGTGCCTCATTTAAAATTCCCAATAGGCCTTTGAAGAACTTAAATTCTGCTAAGAAGCCTTCACGGATAGCCAGTGACCCTTTGGCTTGAAGGTTCTTGATATCAATTAAGCTCCCTTTTCCGACGGAGGTTAGGTAAAACTTTCCATTGATTTCTTCTGATTTTAAGTTAGGAATATCAGATTTCAACTTTCTAAGGTCTAAGCCATCTATATTCAAGGCAAGGTCGAAGGGCATAGTCTTCTTAGATAAATCACCCGTGCCTACCGCGTGAACTTTTCCATCATAAGCTGTTAAATCAGCCGTAAAATTGGATACTTTTCCATCTTTTTGGGTGATAGCAATGGCGGCATTGTTGAACGAATACCCCATAAAAGAAATAAGGGGACTGTTGATTTTGGCATCGGTGCTCCAATTCTTCCAATCAGATAATGCGCCTTTAATGGCCGCATCGATCGATAATGCGGCGCTAAGCTGTAAGGGTTCGATGATCTTCTTTTGATCTTCTGGTAAAAACGGCAGGATGTCGGCAACAGTCAAATTGACCTTGCTGGTAATGTCAAGAAGAGGGTCTTTACTAGGCGTTACGATGACGGTCCCAGAAGCGCCGAAACCAATTTTAAGGTATTGGCCGGATAAAGAGTTGACGGTGACAGTGTCCCCTTTTTTAATGATATCTGTTTTAAGGTTAACATCGTCGCCGTCCAAGCTTGTTTTAATGGTAGGATTCTTAAAATCATTTAAGGTGCCCGTCAGGGTGTAGGATTTACCTAAATAAGTGCCAGTAAAATTCTCCCATTTTAAGGAATCGGGGGTAGCTGAGATTGACCCATTAATGTGTTGGGCGGATTGGTTAAATTTAGTGCTTGCGGCATTCACGTTGCGCAGATCAGCGTGAGCGGTGATTTTCCCTCCCAAGGGATCTGATGCTAAACCTTGAAACTGGAGGTTAAAGGAACTTTCACCAGAGACGGTTAAACCGTATTCATCAAATATCTCCGGCAGTACTGTTTTAAGCCGGCTTAAATCAATTTTTTCGCTGGCGGCATCTAGATTGAGAATGGGCGCTTTAAAATGCATCACCGTTGTAGAGCCCTTTATGGCGGTTTCCATAGCCACTAGAGAAAAGAAGCGGACATTAAGGTTATCGGTCTTAAGTTCAGCGGTCATGTTAATTTCTTTATAGGGCCCGAAGGGAAATCCGCTGAGTTCTGCGTTGTGCAAGGAAAGAGTTCCATTATAGGTCAGTTGGTCAGGGCTTTTAAGCGGGTACAGAGCGCTTAAGGAAAAATCAGCTTCGATTACAGCGCTTTTATCTTTATCGAAATTAACCTGCCAATTATTTAGTTCTCCCTTGGGTGCTTCCACTGATAATTTATCGTCAGCCATATGGAGGGACAGGGACGGCAATTCAATACTTCCGGTGACTGCGGTGTTCTTGAAGGGTACTAAATGCATTTTGGTAATTGATGTTTTTCCGGTAAAAGAAATGTCCTGAGGATTGCGGTACTGAATATTAAATTGGTCGATATCAATATTGCCTGTAAAAGATTGATCTGGGTTAAGTTTTACGTTTAAATTGCTTGCCTTTAGATCACCGGCGGCAGTGATTTCATTAGCCAGGTTTAATTGAATAGTGACTGGCCTGGCTATAAGATCGCCTTTGATTTGCTGGGTGCCTATGAGAATATCAAGCCCTTGGGCCTTTACAGTTCCGACGATTTGTGTGCCGTCGCTGCCCTTGCGGACTTTAAGGTGTTCCAGGCTTATCCCGCCTTTGATGATTTGGTTTTCAGAAAGGCTGAGGGCCAGGTTCTTTCCTATTAGGTTCCCGTCGATGGTCATTGCTTTGGGGTTAATATCCAGCTCATTAATAGCGGCATTGATATCGCCGCTGGCTGTCATGCCGTTTATCAGGATCTTTGTGTTCGTAAAATCAAAATTGCCTTTGGCCAAAAGCGGGCCATAGGTGTAATTAAATTCGGCGCGGCGGGCTTCAATACTGCCGGTGAAGGATTGGCCGCTGATGGCAAGGTCTAGATCTTTGATTGAGGCGTCGCCTTTGGCGCTGATGGATTCCTTCGAATATTTGATATCCAAAGAGACATCGCGCAGTAAGCCTTTGTTAAACTGAAATCCGCTTACAGGCGGCATAAAGGATAGGTAGTCGCTTGGCGTCAGGTTTTTTATGGTCACTTTTGCGTCGATGCCTTGATTTAAGGGTGAGTAATTTCCTTTGACGGCGGCCATTCCTTGTTTCTTTGGT
>CAZCHB010000023.1:10184-15008 GCA_964498235.1 uncultured Planctomycetales bacterium | reverse complement strand
CCAGAAAAATAAAAAAGGACAATCCACCCATACACCATGTGTAGCGCACTTTAACGGCATGTTTGGGAAGGCGCACGGGATGCAAATGCAGGAAAACACTGTTAAGCATCACCATCATGCGCTGACGATGTGAGGCGACGGGAATTCCCGTGCGGAAAATGGAACGGTAGACTTGCGTTTCTTTAAATTTATCGAACAACGACGGTTTCTTTGGATCTGTGCTCATTTTTTCTCCACGGGCGGTTCTTACCTGACTACAGGCCGAACCGGCCTTACATCAATCTACACTAAAATGAATGAATCTGGGTCAGACCACTCACCTTTTTCCTGCTGGAATTTTTTCGTTTTATCTACAACGATATCCCCTTCATCGGAAATATATATCTTGAATCGTTCTAAAGGTCGAGGTGCCGGCCCTTCAAAATTAATTCCCGTGGTATAAAAACCGCTTCCATGGCAGGGACATTTAAACTTATTCTCGGCCGGGGACCAATTCGGTGTACAACCAAGATGAGTGCACTCCGTAGAAAGGGCGTAAATCTTTTCTTCATCACGCACGATCCACACCCCATACTGATCTTTAAACCGCTCCGATACTGAACGCGGGTCATAATCATCGACTATACCAGCATTAAAAGTCTGGACGGGTTCAAATAAAACATTTGGAAAAAGGTAACGCACGACCAAGGTGCCGTAACCGCCGACAACGGCGGCAAACGCAGACCAGCCAACTAAAGACCATTTAATGAAAGAACGGCGATCTAATTCACACGCGCCTTGGGCAGGTGCTGTTGGTTGTGGTGCTGTTGGTTTAGTTGGTTCAGACATTTTTATCTAATATTTTCTTTGCGAGTGAACGGACATTCATGTTGATATCAGATTCGAATAATTGGTGCAACTTTACATTTATTTCTGAATCATTCCATCCAGCTGATGCTTCTAAGGCGACTAAAATAATCTTGCTTTGGGCCTGTGATCCAATGTTTTTAAACTGCTTTAAATAGTCTCGGTCTAGTAATTTTAGTATGACGTCTCTTCCGCTTTTATTATTCATCTTTGCCAAAGCAATCGCCGCATCCCACACCACATTGGGTTCGCTGTCGTTTAACTTAAGCTTTAGAGCCTCAATCGTTTTTACATCACCAATGTTTCCAAGGGCAATGACGGCCGCTAATCGAATGCGTGGATTTTCGTCATCTAAATATTTGGAAAGAGCATCAACTGACTCAACAGATTTTAGTATACCAAGCGCAGAAATAATTGCATACAAATTTTCATCTTTTTCTTGGGGCAAGTTTTTTTGCAGCGTTTCAACAAATCGTGTGTTGCCTGTTTTTGCCATTGCCATAATTAAATACTGACGGACAAGTGAATCCTCGTCGCGGCTCATCGATGCATACGCTTCAATCATTCCATTGACAAATTTTTCATCGTGGGAAACTTTATCTTTGCTTGATAAAATACGCGACAATTCAAATGCCGATTGCCAGCGTTTGCTGATGCCACCAGTCTTAACATCTTGCAAATAATCATACGCTGATCTTTTTTCTGCCGTTAAAATATTAACCGCGGCAAAAAGTAAAACGCTCAACACCGCTAATAAAAAAGGGACAACAAAAAAGGAATGGACAATAACGCCGAATAAACCTTTTTTTTCTGGAACTTGTTCTGTGGGGTCGTAAGACATGTGGTTATATTACTTTAATGAAAAATAAAGTCAATATAAGACAGGATTTTATCACAATATATTTTGTAAACCAAAAATGTACCACAAATTCGCCGCTACATGGACACCTTGGGCTTGCTGGTCAGCGATGAATTGTCTGCCCGTTTCTTGCGGCACTAGAATTACAGTGATATCTTCGGCAGTTTCAAGTTGTTGCTCTGGGTTTTGGTTTTCGGGGGCGTGCTCGTCGACTTCGATATAAACAATGCGGGCGCTGTCATTGATTAAAGATGCACCTGTTTTTAAAATAGGGCTTACGTTAACAATCTTGCCAGTATAGCCTGTCTCTTCTTTAAGTTCAACCAAAGCATGATTAGGATCATTAAACCCAAGCCCTGCAGGAAAACTTAGGATATAGCCGTTGATTGGCGGACGGAATTGTTTAATGACGATAAATCTATTTGAAGGGATTAACTTTGCTAGGACGACAACGCCGACGGTAGATTTTTTACGGTGGACTGTTTCCCAAGTGTAAGATCTGCCTTCTTTATTCTCAAATTGCGATTCAGTAATGAAAAGCCACTTGCCTTCATAAACAGTTTTTTCATTGATTTTTTTCATTCGACGTTCTTTTAAGAGCCTTAACCATGCGGTCAAGGGCCTCAGACTCACTTTGCCCTTCGGTTAAATGATCGTCGCAAACAGCGGCGTAACCACTGCGGTTTTTAATCTTGAACACCTTGATGGCCCTATCAGTTAGTACTTGCATAATGACCTCCATTTAGCTAAGCGACACCGGCGCTTGGGCAGAATCGACTAAGACTAAAACATGATGATCAGGCTTGACTTCTAGAATGCCGCTGGCCGTCTGGTAAACATCTTCCTTGGCATTTTTGCGGATTTTAAGTACACCCTCTTTTAGTGCTGTTAAAAGCGCCGCGTGATTTGAATAGACTTCAAAACCGCCATTGATCCCGCTAGCCGCAATGGAATCAACTGAGTCTTCGTAAATCTTGCCTTGAGGCGTTATCACCGATAATTGGAAACTCATAGCTTGTCCTAAATTCCCGACAACCTGCCGGCAGGCAGGAAACTTTCAGGAATGACTATTTATAAAGTTTTTGCTTTTGCTAAAACGTCATCAATATTACCGACCATGTAAAAGGCTTGTTCAGGTACGGCATCGTGCTTGCCTTCTAAGATTTCTTTAAAAGAACGCACGGTGTCTTCTAATTGAACGTATTTACCCTTCATCCCGGTAAATTGTTCCGCAACGTGAAATGGTTGGGAGAGAAATTTCTGGATCTTCCGGGCACGCTCTACTGTTAAACGATCTTCTTCAGAGAGTTCCTCCATCCCAAGAATCGCGATAATATCCTGAAGCTCTTTGTATTTTTGCAGGATTTCTTGAACCCCGCGCGCGACCTTATAGTGTTCATCACCGACAACTTCCGGTGCCAAAATAGTTGATGATGATGTCAGAGGATCTACCGCCGGATAAATCCCAAGTTCTGCAATAGGACGGGATAATTCTGTTGTCGCGTCCAAATGCGCGAATGTTGCTGCTGGTGCCGGGTCAGTATAATCGTCCGCCGGAACATAAATAGCTTGAATAGAGGTGACTGACCCGTTCTTCGTTGATGTAATACGTTCCTGCAATTGCCCCATGTCCGTTCCTAGTGTCGGCTGATACCCGACCGCAGATGGAATACGGCCTAAAAGCGCGGAAACTTCAGCCCCAGCTTGAGTGAAACGGAAAATGTTATCAATAAATAACAGCACATCCTGATGCATTTCATCACGAAAATATTCTGCCACCGTCAACGCGGAAATGGCCACACGCGCACGTGCACCGGGAGGCTCATTCATCTGTCCGTAAATAAGCGAGGTTTTATCAATAACGCCGGCTTCCTTCATTTCCTTGTAAAGGGCCGTACCTTCACGGGTACGCTCACCGACACCGGCAAATACGGAATACCCTCCATGCTCTTTGGCTATATTATTAATTAATTCCTGGATTAAAACTGTTTTACCGACCCCCGCACCTCCGAACAATCCAATCTTTCCTCCCTTGCGGTACGGGGCTAAAAGATCGACAACCTTAATCCCCGTGACTAACACCGATGTGGAGGTGTCTTGTTCATCAATCACCGGCGCAGGACGGAAAATAGGCATTTGCTTGACAGATTTGACCGGGCCTAGTTGATCTATGGGTTCCCCTAAAAGATTCATTACCCGCCCAAGCGTCCCTTCGCCGACAGGCATCATTAAACCAGCCCCAGTATCAATGACTTCCTGACCGCGGATCAAACCCTCACTGCTGTCAAGCGCGATGGTGCGCACCACATTATCCCCTAAATGCTGGGCAACTTCGAGGGTCAAATTATGTTCTGCGTCGCTAATAAACTTGTTTGAAGTTTTAAGCGCGTTTCCAATGGCCGGCAAATGGCCCGATGGAAAACTGACATCGATAACGGCTCCCAAAACTTGACTGACCTGACCTTTAAGATTTTGCATATTTTATTTTCCTTAGGATTATTTTAAAGCTTCCGCACCAGAAATAATTTCAATTAATTCCGTAGTAATGGATGCCTGACGGGCACGATTTCTAAGTAACGTGTACCTATCAATCAAATCTGACGTATTCGACGATGCCTTGTCCATCGCTGACATCCGCGCCCCATGCTCACCTGCCGCATTCTCCAGCAGTGTATAAAAGATTTTAAAATTCAAATATTTAGGCACTAGAAAATTGAATAATTCATTTTGTGAAGGCTCATACTCATAATCAGCAGACGCTGGTTTATCTCTTTTGACAATTAATTCTGGATTAAGGGGAAGTATCTTTTCAATCACCGGTTCCTGAGAGATAGGACTGTTAAAACGATTATAGGCTATAAAGATCTCATCATACTCACCCTTAATGAAAGACTCGCTGATATCATTGGCTAAATTTAACGCATCATTAAAATTCGGCTTTACCGTGATATTTTCATAATACTTTTTAACATTGATATGACGGCGGAAAACCATATTCCCCCGCTTACCGCAAAAACTATAATCCATCTTGACATATTTGGATGGGAATTCCTTTTGCCAGAGGCGGACCGCCCTAATTAAATTATTATTAAAGCCGCCGCACAAACCTTTATCTGAAG